>NZMM01000094.1 GCA_002694585.1 Methanobacteriota archaeon | reverse complement strand
TTGGCGATCATTTCCACCGCTGCCGCCCCCACTCCCGAAGAGCCGCCCGTAAGCACAACCTTCTTGTTGCTGTAGTCGAACATCGCTACCCCCGTTGCTGCGAAATAAGAATGGGTCTCGTTTACCCTGTGGTCAGTGTCGCAGCAAATCCCTGCACACCGGAATGATCCGTGGCTCTTGATCGCCTTGGTCTTCTGAGACACCACGGATCATGTTGTTGCGACACCGGGCAGCAACTCTCAGCTCTCGAGCACCTCGAAGGTCAGGCCAGCATGCGCGACGAGCGCCTCGATCAGCCGGTCACCCATCGCCGTCGCCGGCGTCCAGAAGCCGCCAGGGGTCCCGGTCGTTTCGTCCCGGTCGGTGGCGAGGAGCGTCGTAGCGCTCTCGGCAAGCATCTTGGCAGTGGACCCATAGCCGGGATCACGATCACCGGTGACCTTGGCGGTGATCGTGCCGCCGCCGGCGGTGGTGCCGAAGAAGCGAAGGTCGAAGAAGCCGGACTCCTGCTGCTCAGGGCTCGGGCCCTCGCCCGGTTTGGGCAGCATTTTGTTGAGCAGGCCGCGGGCTGGACCAAGTGCAGCAAGGCCCATGAGCCCTCCTAACCCGCCGACGAGGGCCGCAGCCTTCGCCGCACCCAACGGGCTGTCGCCCATGAGCATCGCCTCGTCGTAGGTGAACCCAGCGCCCCATGGCCGGTCGAGCACGGCGTGGCTGCGGTGCACCACCTTGGTATTGATGCCGGCCATCACGAACGGGGCGACCCACTCGCCGGAGACGGGGTCCTTCGTCGGTCGCATCACGCTGGGCTGGCGGGGTCCCGAACGCATGCCCTCCGGGGCGAGCGCATAGGGGTTCGCCAGTGTCGTGCGCAGTTCCGGGTCGGCTTTTGTTTCGTCGACCACATTGATCATCGAGGCGATCGTGCCGCCGCTCGCCCCACCCTTCATGGCCTTCACCCGCATGGCGATCGTGGTGCATGGCTCGTCGAATCGTGCTGATGCCTGCCCTTGCGTGAACCACACACCGAGATCCGATGGGATCGAGTCGAAGCCGCAGGTGTGCACGATGCGCGCGCCGCTCGTCTCGGCCGTGGCCGAGTGCGTGTCGATCATGCGCTGCATCCACTGGGGCTCGCCGGTCAGGTCGACGGAGTCGGTGCCGGCGGCAGCGACCGCAGCGACGAGTTCGGAGCCATAGAGCGCGTAGGGGCCGACGGTCGAGATGACGAGACGGGTCGACTCGGCAAGCTCGGCCATGGCGTCAGCGTCGCCTGCGTCGGCCACGATCCGGACCACATCGGCACCGGTGGCCTCTGCGACTGCGGCAAGTTTCGCTTCGTTCCGGCCGGCGATGGCCCAGGCGAGGTCGCCGTCGGTGCCGTGGCGCTCGACGAGGTACCGGCAGAGGATCTCGCCAACGAAGCTGGTGGCGCCGAAGACAACGATGTCGTACGGGCGATCAGAGCGTGACGTCATGAGTCGAGGCTACGAAGACAACGACCTCTCCGCGTTGCTTGTCACCTCGCACCGGTGGTCGTCCCCGTGACGCCGTAGCCTGATGCCATGAGCACGGATGCCACGATCTGCACCGATCTGAGGATCGACGGGATGACGTGCGCAGCCTGCTCCAGCCGCATCCAGCGGCGGCTCAAGAAGCTCGAGGCCGTGGCCGACGCCCAGGTCAACTTCGCCAATGGCCGAGCCCGGATCAATCATGATGCTTCTCTCGGGATCGACAGCCTGGCCGCCGAGGTCGAGTCGCTCGGCTACGTCGTGATCGATGATGGAAGCGGCGACGAGGCTGAATTCGCCCGCGAAGCCAACCTCCGACGTCGGTTGGTCGTGGCGGCGCTCCTTACCATCCCGACCGTCATGATCTCGATGCTGCCGAGCCTTCGATTCGAAGCCTGGGAATGGGTGGTCGGCGCGCTGTCGCTCCCGGTGGTGCTTTGGTCGGGGTGGCTCTTCCACCGGGCGGCCTGGATCAACATCCGCCGCGGTGCGACGACAATGGACACCCTCGTGTCGATGGGCTCGCTGTCGGCCATCCTCTGGTCGGCCGCCGTCCTCGTCACCGATATGGGTGATGGTCACATCTATTTCGAGACGGGCGCAGTGATCGTCACCTTGATCCTGCTCGGCAAGTGGTTTGAACTCCGGGCCACACGCCGCTCAGGCGATGCCATCCGAGCACTTGCCGATCTCGGTGCCCAGCGAGCTCGTCTCGAGGACGGTTCGGAAATCGCCGCCAAAGATCTCGACGTCGGCGTGCGTTTCCTCGTCGCCCCAGGAGAGAAGATCGCCACCGATGGAGTCATCATCGATGGTCACAGCGCGATTGACGCCTCGATGGTCACCGGCGAGCCGGTTCCGGTCGACGTAGGCCCCGGAGACGATGTCATCGGCGCCACGATCTCTACCGACGGCGCTCTGATCGTCGAAGCGACCCGGGTTGGGGCCGACACCGCGCTCGCCCAGATCATCCGACTCGTCGATCAAGCCCAGGGCAGCCGGGCTGAGGTGCAGCGGCTTGCTGATCGAGTGTCGGGCTTCTTCGTGCCGCTCGCGATCGCTACCGCGTTCGTCACGCTCGGCACCTGGCTGAGTCTGGGCAGCGAGGCGAGCGCCGCCGTAACCGCCGCAGTCGCCGTGCTGATCATCGCCTGCCCGTGTGCGCTCGGCCTCGCCACGCCGCTTGGGATCATGGTCGGCACGGGGCGAGGGGCCCAGCTCGGTGTGATCATCAAGGGTGGCGAAGTCCTCGAGGACACCCGGACGGTCGATGCCATCGTCGTCGACAAGACCGGCACGATCACGAGCGGCGTCATGCAACTCATCGCCACGCACGCCCCGACCCTCGAGCACGCCGACCGTGAACGGATCGTCACCCTCGCCGCATCCGCCGAGTCGCGTTCGGAGCACCCCATCGCTCGAGCGGTCTCGACGGCGGCGCCGGCACTCGGGGTCGAGCACTTCACGAATCAAGCCGGCTCGGGGGTGGTCGCCACCGTCGACGGTGAGGAGATTCGCGTCGGTCGTCGCAGTCTGTTCGAGGAGATCCCCGACGAGGTGGAGGCGGCTGCCGTCGCCGCTGAGTCGAGCGGTGCCACTGCCGTCTTCGCCGGCCTCCGCCGCCGGGCCGACGTGGTTTTCGTCGTTGCCGATGAGGTGAAGGCCACGTCAGCCGACGCCATCACTGCGCTTCGCGCCCAGGGCCTTCAGGTCACCATGCTCACCGGCGACAACCGTCGTACCGCCGAAGAGGTCGCGGCCGCGGTCGGCATCGACAACGTCATCGCCGAGGTCTACCCGCAGGACAAGGCCCAGGTCATCGAAGAACTCCAGGCCGAGGGGCGCAGAGTCGCCATGGTCGGCGACGGCATCAACGACGCCCCGGCACTCGCCCAGGCCGATCTCGGTATTGCGATCGGGACGGGCACCGACATCGCCATCGAGGCCTCCGACCTGACGGTCGTCTCCGGCGACCTCAGAGCGGTGGTGGACGCAATCGCGTTATCGCGACGCACGCTCGCCACGATCAAGGGCAACCTCTTCTGGGCGTTCGCCTACAACGCCGCCGCCATCCCGCTCGCCGCCTTCGGTGTGCTCAACCCGATGATCGCCGCCGGTGCCATGGGGTTGTCGTCGGTCTTCGTCGTCAGCAACAGTCTTCGCCTGCGTCGCTTCCGGGGCGCCCGTCAGCACCCAGATCTCGAGGTGACCGCATGACCAGTACCTACTCCGTGCCCGGTATGAGCTGTGGGCACTGTGTCGAGGCGATCACCGGCGAGGTCGGCAAGGTCGAGGGTGTCAGCGATGTCCGGATCGATCTCGACACCAAGATCGTCACGGTCGTCGGTGGCGAACGCGATGCAGTTCTCGCGGCCATCGACGACGCCGGCTTCGACGTCGCCTAACCCGAACCGTCGGCTCAGACGAACATCGCCTCGCAGCCCGTGCCGGCAAGCACGGCATCGACTCGTTCGCGGTCGGTGTCGGACAGTGCTGCATGATCCCGCCGGAGCCACTCGAGACACTTGCCCTGGTAGGCGAACGGCCCCTGGCGGTAGGTATCGCCGAGGATTTCGCACACGACCTCGTCCTTCCCTGCTCCCAGCGCATCGGCGTTGGCGAGCAGGAACGGGACATAGGTGGCCCCGATCTCGTGGAGGAGGCGGCGGGTGGCGGAGGGGAGCGACTCCAACGACACCCAACCGTCGTTGCCTTCGACGGGAAGCCACGACAGATCGTCGGTGCGGTCAACCCAGTTGATCACCTTCGGGGCTCGCTGCTCCGCAATCCGGACCGAGGTCGGATCCCACTTCACCAGCTGTGTCAGCTGTCCGAAGATGCCGAAGTCGCCACGCCCCGGTCGGTCGCCGAGGAAGAAATCTCGTTCGGCGAACCCGGCAGTCATCAGATCGAGCAGCCGCTCATAGGAGGACTCGATGATCGGCTGGGTGATGTCGGTGGAGCCGACGAGTTCACGGCGCCCAATCTGTCGTTGGGTGAAGAAGTCGTAGGACATCTGGGCGCCGTCGGAATCGAGCTGCAGGTTGCCCGACAGGGGGAGGAGCGTGCCGGCCTTGTCGATGCCGTCCTGATACGCCCAGCGATAGTGGTACATCGCCTTGGTGACCCACTCGTCGCCGAAGTCCTCGATGATGGCGTCGATCAGCGCAAGTGCCGGATCGGTGGGGACGATGCTGCGGCCGGTGTGCTCGCGCTCGAGTCGCATGATCTGTGGCGACGAGTCGATTGTGACCTCACCGTGGCTGCCATCACCGTTGGGGTACACGATCATGGGGATTAGCCGGACCGGTGGCTCAGGAAGGTCGTCCCACTTCGAGTCGCGCAGCACCCAGCGAAACGGGATGTGGCGGTAGCGCAGGACCGCCCGCATCTTGAGGGAATAGGGCGAGCCGTACTGGCCCGCAAGCACGATTGGGTGGCCGCTCATACGGCGACCGTAACAATTGACAGTCTCGACGACAAAAGTTCTACGATGGCTGCATGGAAATCACGATGCTCGGCACAGGATCACCGATTCCCGACGCCAACCGGGCCGCCCCGGCCGCTCTTGTGAAAGCGGGCGACACCCACATTCTCCTCGACGCTGGGCGCGGTGTTGTCATGAGGATGACGGCGGCCGGCTCGTTGCCCGGAATGCTTGGGGGCGTGCTGATCACGCACTTCCACAGCGATCACATTGCTGCACTCAACGATGTCATCACCACCCACTGGGTGATGACACAAGAGAACGCCACGCTGAAGATCTTCGGCCCCGAGGGCATCGTCGAACTCGTCGACCGCACGTTGGCGATGCTCGAGTTCGACATCGGCTATCGCATCGCCCACCACGACGAGATGACGAAGGGCCCCCAGCTCGATGTCACTGAACTCAAGCCCGGCGACTCGTTCATGATCAACGACGTCATGGTCACGACGGCGGCAACGGAGCACCCGCCCGTCTCCCCGACCATCGGGTACCGGCTCGAACACGACGGGGTCTCCGTCGCCTTGGTGGGAGACACCAACCCGTGTGACGGCGTCGATGTCCTCGCAGCCGGTGCCGATGCCTACCTGCAGTCGGTCATCCGCAAGGACCTTGTCCGGCAGATCCCCATGGAGATGATCCAGGACATCCTCGACTACCACTCTGATGTCGTCGAGGCCGCTCAGACCGCAGCCCGGGTCGGGGCCAAGCGGCTGATGCTGACCCACATGGTCCCGGCGCCACCCGCAGAGCAGTACGACACCTGGGTTGCCCTCGCCGCCGAGCATTTCGACGGCGAGATCATTCTGGGCGACGACCTGACAACCGTCAGCATCTGATCGTCGTCGGACCATCCGGCCGGTCCGCTAGTTTTCGGAGCCATGGCTGGTGGTCTCGTAGGTCTGTTCGACGATGTCGCTGCGCTGGCGAAACTCGCAGCGTCGTCGATTGACGATGTCGGCGCGGCGGCGGGTCGCGCCTCAATGAAGGCGGCCGGTGTCGTCGTCGATGATGCTGCGGTCACCCCGCAGTACGTCCAGGGCCTTGCTGCCGAGCGTGAACTCCCGATCATCAAGAAGATCGCCCGTGGCTCGCTGCTTAACAAGCTTGCGTTCATCCTCCCGGCGGCGATCCTGCTCAGCGAAATCGCCCCGACCCTAGTTGAGATCATCCTGATCTGCGGCGGTTCGTTCCTCGCCTACGAGGGTGCCCACAAGATCCTCCACGCTCTCGCTGGCGACGATCATGACCATGACGTGCCGGTCGCTATGGTCGGCCCCGAAGCCGAAGCGGCCACCGTCACGGGCGCCGTCCGCACCGACTTCATCTTGTCGGCCGAGATCATGGTGATCTCGCTTAAGGAGGTCATCGAAGAGCCGTTGGTGACCCGCGGCATCATTCTCGCCATTGTCGCCGTGCTGATCACCGTGGTCGTCTACGGCGCCGTCGCGCTCATCGTGAAAATGGACGATGTCGGCCTCCGGATGGCACAGAGCGATTCGGAGAGTTCACAGCGCACGGGTCGCAGCCTGGTCGCCGCCATGCCGAAGGTGCTGAAGACGCTCTCGGTGGTCGGTACTGCCGCGATGCTGTGGGTCGGCGGCCACATCCTTCTTGTCGGCGCCGAGGAACTTGGCTGGCACTTCCCCTACGACGCCGTGCACGATGCCGAATACGCCGTGGCGGATCTTCCGCTTGGCGGACTCGTCGGCTGGAGCGTCAACACCCTGATCTCGGCGGTCGTTGGCTTCTTCTGGGGGCTGATCGTGGTGGGAGCGGTGGCGTCACTGCCAAAGGGCAGCCATCCTGCTGAGCTGGATGACGCCCCCGCCGGTCATCACTGATCGAGTCGTCGGGCGAAGCTGAGTTCGTGACCGTCGGGGTCGCGGATGTGGAAGTAGCGCTCACCCCAGGGAGCATCTGACGGGGCGAACTCCGGCGTATGGCCGGCCGCAATCGCCGTGTCGTGGATCGCATCGGGGGAGTCGACGTGGAAGATCACCCGACCCCACCGAAGTCCGGGTGCCTCCCCGGTCTGCTGAAGGTTGACGAAGTTCGAACCGAACGACAGCGAGGTGAACGGCGCATCGGCGCCGCCGTAGACGATCTCGCCGCCGAGGTCGGTGTAGAAGCCGACCGACGCCGCCATGTCGGTGACCACGAACGTGATCGCATTGATCTCCATCGACACGATTGTCTCCCTACCGCCCGAAGGCGGCGAAGGCGCCCCCGTCGAGCAGGGCTCGGCGAACCGGCTTGAGAAGATCGATCAGGCGGGCGGTCCGGTCGGGGCCGACCGCCTCAACCAGTGGGAGTGCGGCCTGATTGGTCCGTCGCTCGATGTCGGCGCGGAAGGCTTCGCCCATCTCGGTGAACGATTCGTCCTCCTGCACGAGGCCGCGAGCGACAAGCCGAGCAACGCCGGCATCCCACTGCTCATCGGGCCACTGGCGGGTCGCCGTGAGCGCAACCTTCGGGACGATGCCGGTCGCAGCGTGCAGGATCAGCGCCTCGATCGGGTCGGCCGGCGCGGCGACCAGCGCAGCGACGTGGGCGTCCCCCCGCCACTCGCGCAGGATCGTGATCCGCTGCCAGAGCCGTTCCCACGGTTCGTCAGGTTCGGGCGTGGCCCGGTTACCGGCGGCCAGCGGTCTTCCAGCGTCACCGACACCGGCGATCATCTGACCTGCGATGTCCGTGGCCTCGGTGAGGAGTTCGGCATCGAGATCCGGCTCGACCCGGCGGAGAGCTCGCCCCGCCGCCCGGATCCGTGCCTGCTGGATCTTGGTCGGATCGGCGAACGACCACGCCGCCGGGATCACGGCAGCCACGAGGGCCGGGTTGAAGTTGTAGAAGGTGGCCACGATGACCTCGGCGGAGACCGGCCCGAGTGCCGCCCCGCGGCTCGCAAAGTAGTGATGGTCGGCGGGCAGGCCGAGGGTGTCGAACTCCTTACTCGCTTCCGGCGCGAAGTAGATGAAGCCGTGCACGAGGTTGGTCATCGAACCGAGCCGGCCGGAGAGTTCGAGGAGATCGCTCATGCCCGCAACCTAGGTGCCCGGGTCACACCGCCGCGAGTTTCAGCGGCTCGGTCATGGGGTGACCACCAGCGGCTTACGTCGGTTTAGGGTCCGACGGTGCAGCGGCGTAGACCGACAGCGCGTCGAGCATCGCGTCGTCGAACCGCACCGGGCGCCCCCGCTCGTCGATCAGCGCCGCTCGGAGGTCCTGGCTGCAGATCAGCTCATCGCCTCGCAGGATCCGTTGGCGCCAGGTCGTGGTGACCCGCTTGAACTCCAGCACTTCGGTCTCGATCGTCAACTCGTCGAGTTCCTCGGCGCTGGCGTGGAACTTTGTCTGGATCTCCGAGACGACGATCGAGCGGCCGTTCGCTCGCATACTCGCCAGCGAGTAGCCCGCTTCCGCCAGCAACTCGACCCGAGCCGACTCGAAGTACGAGACGTACACGGAGTGGTTGACGTGGTTGTACGGGTCGAGTTCGTAGAACCGGACCCGGATGGTTGTGCGATGCGCGGTCACGGGACGCGAACCTAGTGGTCTGGCGGCGGCCGGACTTGTGTGGTGCCGAGACCGGCGCCGAGGCCGAGCTCAGGAACGGGCCCGAAGCCGCCCGATCACCCGGAGGCTGCCGGCGACCGGAACATGGCCGAACTCTCGCGAATCCGCTCGCGTGGCATCAGGGTTGTCGCTGCTGATCGTCATGTCGTCGCCCCGCACCGACGCAACTCGTTTCACCATCCACATGCCCGGGTTGTAGGGGTGGCGGAGCACGCGGACCTGCCCGACGCGCGCTCTTTTGCTCCTCGAGGCGAAAACCAGGTCGCCGTTCGCGTAGCGTGGGAGCATCGAGTCGCCCTCCACAACGAATCGGCGAATCGGTGCGAAAGCCATAGCGGGCAACATAGGCCCGATCCCGAACAGAAGGTGACCCCACCCATGATGAACCGTCTCTTCGACGGCGCCGAGAAGGCTCAGGCCCACTGCGACCTCTACTGCGGCGTCTACGACCCCGCCCAGGCAAAGATTGAGGCCCTGTCGTGCCTCAAGACCATCGCCAAGTACCACGGCTCCGACGATGAGCACTTCCGTGCCCGTTGCATCATCGTCAAGGAGCAGCGTGCCGAAGAGGTGAAGCATCACCTGATGGTCCTGTGGGCCGACTTCTTCGCCCCCGCCCACTTCGAGGCGTTCCCGAACCTCCACCAGCTCTTCTGGGACGCAGTCCACCAGGCCGGCGAGGTGAAGAAGTCCACCGACGCCGCCGTCTGCGAGCAGCTCCTCACCTACATCGATGAGATTGCCGACGTGTTCTGGCAGACCGACAAGGGCAAGGACATGGGCGTCTACCCGCCCGCCTGATCCTGGCGATCACCTGATCTCGACGATGGCGAGGCCTCCGGGCCTCGCCATCGATGTTTTGTCCGTACCGGCGCGGCGTTGCTCGAGGCCACAGGAACGGGTGGCGGTCAGAGGCCAATCGGCCCGTATTCAACCCGGCCCGATCCGCTAGCATCGGGGCGTACCGGCCTCCCCCAAGGGTCACGTTGATCTGGATTCTGCTGGTGGCCCACCTCGTCGGGGTGGTCGCCGTTCTCTCACTTCCGAACCCCCGCCCTGCCTTCGCTGTCGCGCTTACGGCGCCGTTGGCGAGTGCGGTGTGGGCTGCTTCCAGGCTCGGCGCTGGTGAGATCGACACCGCCCGCCTCGACTGGGTCGAGGGCCTCGATCTCGCCGTCAGCTTCCGGGTCGGGCCGCTCGGCGCCCTGCTCGCCGTCCTCGTCTCCGGTATCGGCGTCCTCATCTTCGTCTACGGCCAGGGCTATTTCGGCGGTGGCGATCGCCGAGGCTTCGCCGCAACCTTGCTCGCGTTCAGCGGCTCCATGCTCGGCCTCGTCTGGGCCGACGATGTCTGGACGCTCTTCTTGTTCTGGGAGGCCACGTCGGTCACCTCGTTCCTGCTCGTCGGCACGAAGTCCACCGACAGCACGGCGGTGACCGCAGCTCGTCGGGCGTTGCTGGTCACCGTCGCAGGTGGCCTCGTCCTGCTCGCCGGCCTCCTTGTTCTCGTCGATGTCGCAGGCACGGCGACTCTCAGCGAGATGGGCCCCGTCACCGGCGATCAGGCGACCGTCGCCGCCGTGCTCATCCTGGTTGGCGCGTTCACCAAGTCCGCCCAGCTTCCCTTCCATGTCTGGTTGCCGGGCGCCATGGCCGCACCGACCCCGGTGAGCGCCTACCTGCACTCCGCCACCATGGTGAAGGCGGGCATCGTCTTGATCGGGGTGATGCACCCGGTGCTCGGGGCGGTCGACATCTGGTCCGGTCTCGGCGTCACCGTCGGCCTGCTCACGATGTTCTGGGGCGCGATCGGCGCCCTGCGCCACGCCGACGCCAAGCTCGTGCTCGCCTGGGGCACGGTCAGCCAGCTCGGCCTGATGACCGCCATGATGTCGCTCGGCAGCGGGAAGGCCATCTTCGCAGCCGTCTCGCTCGTCGTGGCCCACGCCGTGTTCAAGGCGGCCCTTTTCATGGCCGTCGGCGAGATCGACATCCGAACCGGCAGCCGTGATCTCCGCTCCCTGTCGGGGCTCCGTACCTCTATGCCGGTTGCGTTCTGGGTCATGGTCTTCGCCGGGCTGTCGATGGCCGGTGTGCCACCGCTGCTCGGCTTCCCTGCGAAGGAAGCGGCCATTGAGGCGTCGCTCAAGGAGTCCGGTGCCTCCGGGGATCTCATCCTCGCCGGCGTCACGATCGGCTCGGTGCTCACCGTCGCCTACACCACCCGCCTCGTGCTTGCGCTCTTCTCTGACAAGGGCGGCGAGTCCACCGAGGTGGCACCGTTCCGGTGGGCGGCGGCAGCGCCGTCGGTGCTGCTCTCCGCACTCGGTATTGTCGGGTACGTCCTGGCGCCCAGCGTCACCGACTGGGTCGTGCCGGCCGCCGCCACGCTCGAAACCGCGTCGGCGGGGTACGCGTTGCTTCGGTGGCCAGGCCTCGACAGCACGGCCTTCTGGATCTCGATGGGCATCGTCGCCGGTGGCGCGATCATCGGGGCGGCAGCCGCTCGCCATTCGTCGCCGCCCGAACCGGTCGGTGCCAACAATGTCGACCGGCTCGTCGACCGCACCCTCGATCTCGCGAAGTGGACCACCGGCCGTGTCCAGCACGGCTCACTGCCGATCTATCTCGTCGTGATGGCCCTCGTGGCCTCGCTTGCCGTCATCCCGTTCCTCGGTTCGATCGATACCGATCAGCTCCACGCCTGGGATCGTCCGTTGCAGGCTGGCATGGGGACAACGGTCGTTGCGGCTGCGATCGCTGTTGCCGTCATCCGCTCTCGGATCGGGGCCGCACTCGCGCTCGGCGTGGTCGGCCTCGGCGTATCTGCCCTCTTCCTCATACAGGGTGCGCCCGACCTGGCCCTCACCCAGTTGTTGGTCGAGACCGTCATCGTCGTCGGCTTCGTGATCGGCCTCGGCGGTCTCACCACCCAGTTCCCCGCCAACGGTTTCGTGTGGCGCAGCGTTCGCATCGGCACGGCCGTGCTCGCCGGCGCCGCCGTCACTGCTGCGCTTCTCGCCTCGGCCGAGGACATACCGTCCAACCGTGAGGCACTCACCGCTGCGGCGGTCGATGAGGGCGGCGGCAACAATCTCGTCAACGTGATCCTCACCGACCTGCGTGCACTCGACACCCTCGGGGAGGTCGTCGTGTTGGTCGTCGCTGCGATGGGTGTGCTGGCCCTGAGCCGGGCCGACACCGCACGTGGTGGCGGTGCCCCGCTTTCGGACGATGTGCGGAAGGTGCGCCGATGATTCGCGGTCGTTCGCCCGTTGTCCGCAGCGCGATCCGTGCCGCAAGTCCGCTTGCGCTGCTCGTTGCCGCCTTTCTTTTCTTCGCCGGCCACAACCAGCCCGGTGGTGGTTTCGCGGCCGGCCTCGTGATCGGCGCAGTTGTCGCGCTGCGCACCGTCGCCGGTATCGGCCGGCCTCAGGACGCCGCCCGTTGGTTCGCCGTCGGTACCGCATTGGTTTCGGCGGTCGCCCTCGCTCCGCTGCTCGGCGGCGAGCCGCTGCTCGACCAGGTCATCGTCTCCGAGACCCTGCCGCTGCTCGGCAAGGTCAAGTCCGGGAGTGCGTTGGTGTTCGACGCGGGGGTCACGGCGATCGTCGTCGGCCTCTTCGTCGCTGTCTTCGACGGCCTCGACGCCGACGAACTCGGCCGTGACGAGGTGCAGGTATGAGTGTCACCCTCGCCCTCGTCGTCGGTGGCCTGACCTCGGTCGGCGTCTATCTGATCACCTCCCGGTCGCTCACCCGCATGCTGCTCGGGTTCGCCCTGCTCGGCCACGCGGCCGTGGTGGCGCTGCTCGCCGCCGGCGGGGAGGCCGGCGAGCGCCCCATTTCGGGTGACGCTCCGGTGGACGAACTGTCCGACCCGCTTCCCCAGGCGTTCGCCCTCACCGCAATCGTGATCTCGTTCGGCCTGACGCTCTTCCTGTTGGCCCTTGCTCGCCGGCAGGCCCAGCTCACGGGCGACGACCTTGTCGAGGACGATCTCGAAGATCGCCGCATCGCCCTCGAGACCGAAGCCGAAGGGGACGACGCATGACCTCGCTCATCGGCCTCCTTGTCGTCGTCCCGATGCTCGCCGCCGCAATCGGCTTCGTCGCCGGCGAACGGCAGTGGGTCCGCGACATCCTCACCGTCGGCTCGCTCGCAGGCGCAACGGCGATCGCCGGCATCCTGCTCGCTCACGTCGAGTCCGAGGGAACGGTCGTGCTCCGCGTCGGCGACTGGGATCCCGAACTCGGCATCGTCCTCGTCGTCGATCTGATGGCGGCGCTCGTCCTGCTGGTCGCGATGGCCACGATCCTGGTGGTACAGCTCTTCGCCATCGGACAGCGGCGCACTGCGTGGGGCGCCGACCCCCAACTGTCCGGGCCACTGCTGCTGGTGCTGACCTCCGGGGTGGTGCTCGCCTTCCTCACCGGCGACCTCTTCACGCTCTTCGTCGCCTTCGAGCTGATCCTCGTCTCCAGCTATGTGCTGCTGACCCACCAGGGCCGTCGCGGCCAGATCCGTTCGGGCATGACCTACGTGGCGATGAACCTTTTCGCCTCAACCCTCTTCCTCGTCGGCCTCGCCGTCGTCTACGCCTCGACCGGCACGGTCAATCTGGCCCTGCTGGCCGAGCGCATCCCCGAACTCGACGATCCGCTGCGATGGGGCATCGGCCTGTGGTTCCTCGTCGTGTTCGGCACCAAGGCCGCCATCTTCCCGCTGTTCTCGTGGCTTCCCGACAGCTACCCGACGGCGCCCACCACGATCACCGCCGTGTTCGCCGGCTTGCTGACCAAGATCGGGGTGTACGTCCTGATTCGGTTCCATGTGTTGACCGGCATGGACGACCTCGGGCCGCTCATCCTCACCCTGGCGGCTCTGACGATGGTGATCGGCGTTGCCGGTGCGCTCGCCCAAGACGACGTCAAGCGCATCCTGTCGTTCCACATCATCAGCCAGATCGGCTACATGCTGATGGGCCTCGGCCTGTTCACCCTTGCCGGCGTCGCCGGTGCCATCGTCTTCCTCGTGCACCACATCCCGGTGAAGACGGTGCTGTTCCTCGTCGGCGGGCTCATCGAGGAGCGAGAAGGAACCTCGGCGCTTGACAAGATCGGTGGGCTTGCTCAGCGTCAGCCGCTGCTCGCCGTGTTGTTCGCGTTGCCGGCGCTCAGCCTCGCCGGTATCCCGCCGTTCTCGGGCTTCGTCGCCAAGCTCGCGCTCGTCGATGCCGGCATCGAGAAGGTGGTGGTGCCGATCGTCGTCATCGCCCTCGCCAACAGCGTCCTTACCCTCGTGTCGATGGTGAAGATCTGGACCGGGGTGTTCTGGGGATCTGGCGACGACGAATCAGCGACCCCCATCCGGATCCTTCGTCCCGGTCACCGCCTGATGGTCGGTGCCACGGCGGTTGCGCTGGTCGCTTCGCTTGCGATTGCTGCGTCCTTTGGTCCGCTCTGGGATCTGGGCGAGCGTGCTGCTGCCGACTTGCTCAACCCGAGTGCCTACATCGAGGCGGTGGTGTCGTGAGGCTCCTGCGGCGTCACTTCCCGAGCCGTCGGGTGATCCTCATCGTCGGCCTCGTCGCTGCGTGGTGTGCGCTCTGGAATCGGTTGTCGATCGCCAACATCGTGTCGGGCCTGCTGGTCGCGGTCGTCGTGAGCCACCGAAGCGTCGGTCCCGCCGGTATCGGTGGGGTCCGCCTGCGCCCCCTTCTGAAACTTGGTGCGATCGTCGGCCAGGACCTCGTCATGTCGACGTTCAACGTTGCCTATGAGGTCATCACCCCGACCGACTACACCGAGGAAGCGATCATCGGTGTCGATCTGCCCAGCAACGCTCGGGCCCACATGATGTTGATCGCGGTTGCGGTCACCGTCACGCCGGGCACCGCCGTGATCGACGTCGACCCCGACACCAGCCGGATCTATCTCCACATTCTCCATGCCGAGCGGGCCGAAGCTACTGCGGAGCATGTGCAGGAACTCGCCGACCTTGCCTGTCGGGCCCTCCCGATGCCCACCGATTCCGAGGTGCCGTCGTGATCGCCAGCATTGCGCTCATCGTTTTCGGGCTCACGTTCGTCACTGCCGGTATCCGTGCGGCCATCGGCCCGACGCTCGCTGATCGTGTTGTCGCCCTGGATGTCGGCGTCGTGTCGATCATGAGTGCGGTCGCCGTGGATGCGGCCGACACCGGCTCGACCCGCCTCGTTCCGGTGCTCGCCGTCATGGCGATTGTCGGGTTCACGGCCACCGTCGCTGCGAGCCGCTTCATCGAGTATGAGGAGCGTGCGACATGAGTCCAGTCGCCGCCGCCTTCGTCCTGCTCGGCAGTTTCGTGTCGTTGCTGTCCGGCATCGGCATGCTGCGGTTCCGCACCCCCTACGCCCGATTCCACGCAGCCGGCAAGGCCAGCCCGATCGCCTTCCTGCTTGTCGCGATCGGCGCGTCGCTCGAGACCGGCTGGGCCGGTCGGGCCGAGTTCCTCGTCGTGGCGGTGGCTCTCGTGTTGACCCTGCCGGTCGCCGTGCATCTCCTGTTCCGGGCCGTGCATCGCACCGAACCGGTACCGATCGGTCGAGACGACCTGGCGACCGACACCGGCAAGGATCACGACTGACTCTCGGTCGCCGGGCCGGACGAATCCAGACAATTGTTTGCATTGTCCGGACAGCGAGGGCAGATTGCAGGTCATGCCGCTTGTGCCGCTCGACCGCGCCGACCCGGTGCCGTTGTGGGCGCAGCTCGAGGCTGAGCTGCGTCGCCGCATCGATGCGGGAGAGTTCAGCGACGGTCGGTTCCCGACCGATCTCGAGCTGACCGAGGGCTACGAGGTCAGCCGCCACACCGTGCGCGAAGCGATCCGTCATCTCAACAAGACCGGGATCCTCAAGCGCGAACGGGGCCGGGGCACGGTCATCAACCGCAGCGAGTTCGAACAACCGCTCGGCACCCTGTACTCGCTGTTCCAGTCGATCGAGTCGACCGGAACCGAACAGGCCAGCGAGGTGTTGGAGCTTGCGGTGGTCACCGACTCGATCGCTGCGGCCCGGCTGCAGATTGACGAGGACACCGAGTTGTTCCATCTCGCCCGGCTCCGGCGGGCCGGTGGAGAGCCGCTCGCCGTCGACCGGGCGTGGCTGCCGTTGGCCGTTGTCGAGCCGTTGCTTTCGGTCGATTGGACCCACACGGCGCTCTACGACGAGATGAGCCGGATCGGCGCCCCGCCCCCGACCGCCGGTTGGGAACGGCTTTCCCCGCTTGTACCGCCGCCAGCGGACCGTGCGCTTCTCGACCTCCCGTCGGGGGCCGCCGTCTTCGGACTTGAGCGGCTCGGTATCCACAACGGAACACCGGTCGAGTGGCGAACGACCCTGATTCGCGGCGATCGCTATCGCTTCGTCTCGGAGTGGTCGCCGAGCGGCCGGTCCGATCTACGCCCTGCAGCCGACTAACCGCCCTCGTAGGATCCGGCCATGACGATCCCCACCGACCGACCGGGAACCGCTCTGCTCATCGTCGACGTGCAGGTCGGGGTGATGGAGCCATCGATTCGCCGCGACGAGGTCGTCGCCAACATCTCGACGCTTGTGGATCGGGCGCGTGCTGCCAATACGCCGGTCGTGTGGGTCATGCACGGCGACGACGAGCTCGAACACGGCTCTGCGGCCTGGCAGCTCGTTCCCGAGCTTGCGGTCGCCGACGCCGAACCGGTCGTGGACAAGACCTATGGCGACGCCTTCGAGGCCACCGAACTCGATGCCGTACTCGCCGGGCTCGACGTCGGGTCGTTGGTGGTCGCTGGCGCGCAGACCGATGCCTGCATCACATCGACCCTTCATGGAGCGGTCGCCCGCGGCTACGGCGCCGTCCTGGTCAGCGATGCCCACACCACCGAGGACCTCAGCGAGTGGGGCGGCACCGATCCTGCTTCGGTGATCTCGCACGCGAACTTGATGTGGAGCCTGCACGCGGTGGAAGGTCGGGAGACGGGCACCGTGCCCACCGCCGACGCCGCCTTCGGTTGATCCAGGAGGAGCACACAATGGACGTGATCAACGAGGTCCTGCCGACCGACCCCGACCGCATCACCGAGATGATGGCCGAGGGGCCTGAGGGGCCGATCTTCATGGTCAACCTCTTGAAGTTCAAAGAGCGCGCCGAGTACGCGGACGGACGCGAGACCGACCTCAGCGGGCGCGAGGCGTACGGCCTCTACGGCCAGGCCGTAAGCCAGATCATCCGGCAGTACGACGGTGAGGTGATCTTCGTCGGGGACGTCACCTTCCTCTCGCTCGGTCAGGTCGAGGAACTCTGGGACGAGGTCGCCATCGCCAAGTACCCGAATCGTGCGGCGCTGTGGGCGATGTCGACATCGCCGGAGTGGAACGAGGCGGCCGTGCATCGCGCCGCCGGGCTCGCCGGCCAACTCAACATCGAGACCGTCAGCAATCCGTTCGGATGAGCGATCTGCAGATCGGCCTCAGCGCGCCGGACGATCTCGGCCGGTTCGATCCGGATGCCCAGCGGGCCGCCCTTGCCGCGATCGCCGACGCTGGCATCGATCAAGTCTTCACGGCGGATCATGTCAGTTTCATCGACGGCAGCGGGATCGACGGTCCGGTCCGGCTCGCTGCGCTGGGCGCATTGGAGCCCCGCCCGGGTCTCCGCCTGGGCGTGATGCTCCTGGCGCTTCGCCGAGGGCACGGCGCTTGTCGAGCAGGTCGGTATCGATCGAGATGTCGACTGGCACCACGGCCTCCAGATCTGGGCCGGGGTCGGCAACGACGCAGCCGAGGGACGCACCCACGTCGCCGCCGGGATGCAGCGGTTCTACGGCATGCCGTTTGAGCCGTTCGAGAAGTACACGCCGGTCGGCACCGCCGACGACATCGTCGCCTTTCTCGAACCCTTCGTCGAAGCAGGAGCCAAGACGCTGAGCCTCAAGGCGTGCGGCCCGGATCCTGAGACCGAGCTCGAGGTGATCGCCGAAGTCGCCGCGCGCCTTCGGCGGTGATTCAGGCGAGGGCCGCCAGACGGTCGAGTGCGTCGACATCGATGGCGTGTCGTGCGTGCCGGTTGAGCATTAACGCGAACAGGTTGTTTCCGCGTTCGGTCTCGGTGGCCATGATCGTCGCCGTGATCCCGACGACGATGCCGTGCAGCGACGCAAGCGCGTACTCGTCCCAACAGGTCTCGGTGTCGTACTCGACGCCGTAACCGGCGAGCAGGTCGCGATAGGTGGCGAGCTGATCGTGCTCGACTTCACGGCGACGAGCCGGGTCGATGGCGGCGCCGAGCAGGTAGGCGACATCGGAGACCGAGGCGCCGATGGTCAGGGTCTGCCAGTCGACGACGGCGAGTGGCGGTGCGTCGTCGGTGCGACCGAAGAGGAAGTTGTCGGGCCGGAAGTCGGCGTGGACGAGCCCTTCGGTCGCGATCTTGCGGTGGAGCCAGAGCGAGGCGAGCTCGACGAAACGGTGCAGGACCGGGATGGTGTCGTCGTCGAGGCGACCGTCGAGGCGATCGAGACACATCGGAAGGAACATCTCGAGGATTCCTGCCATTGCCGTCCGGCCTTCGTCGCCACCACGGAGATCCTGTAGGGCGGCGTGTTCGGCCCCCCATGTTGGCCCGTGCAACCGGGCGGCCTGCTCAACGGCGAGCGAGAGTTCGTCGTCGGTCGCCTCGGTGAACTGGTCGCCCGCCTCCGACTGGGCCATGTCCTCAAGGACGAGCGCGAAGTCGACCGCTGCCGGATCGATGTCGACGGCCAGCGGACGAGGTGTGCGAACCTCGACGAGGTCGACGATCTCACGGTAGAAGAGGCACTCCTTGGGGTAGAGCCCCTGATCGAAGCCGATCTGACGGACACCCGGATCGTCGGCGGGCACCTTCACCACGACCGAGGTCGCCTCGTGGCCGGTGATCGAGAACCGGGCGTTGCGCCCAATCTGGCCGGTGCCGATGAAGCCGTCGAACGTGGCGCGCTCGGCGCCGATCTGATCGGCGACCCAGGCAGGGTCGAGTCCTCGGGTGGTCGGTTCACTCACGGAAGCAGCCTCGCGGGTGGCCCGGCGTGCAAGCAAGCAGGGCGGTCACCGGATGTCGTCGAGAAGTTCGCGGGCGAGTGACGGCAGCGCCGTGCCCGCTGGCCACACGGCCCGGAGGTGACGGGCGACCGACAGGCCAGGCACGTCGATCTCCACCAGCTGTCCGGCGGCGACCTCCGCCGCGACCGCAAGCCGGCTGATCACGGTGGGGGAGTTGCCGTGAACGACGGCGGCCCGAACGGCTGATGTCGAGCCGAGTTCGAGCACGGCGCTCGGTTCGCCGAGGCCGAGATCCCGCAAGGCCGCCGCCAGTGCAGCTCGGGTGCCGGAGCCCGCCTCGCGCATGACCAGAGGGGTGGCAGCGAGCGCCTCGACCGGCACCGTGCGAGGTGTCGCCCACGGATGGCTGGGTGCGACAACGGTGACGAGTTCGTCGTTGCCGACGGTGGCCTCATCGAGGCCGTCGAGCTCCGACGGGGTCTCGATGAAGCCGAGGTCGGCGGCGCCGTGGCGCAGCCGGTCGATCACGGTGGTGGAGTTCGCCACTTCGAGAGCGATCGAATCCCGGGGGTGATCGCGTGAGAAACGGTCGAGCCATTGGGGGAGGAGGTACTCGGCGATCGTGAAGCTGGCGACGATCCGGAGACGTCCCGCCTGGGCGGCCTGGAAGGCGGAGAGGCCGGCCTCGAGCTCATGGGCGGCGCGCAGGATCGTCTCGGCCCAGCCAGCGACGACCACCCCGGCGTCGGTCGGGAGCGATCCGCTGGGTCCTCGGTCGAGGAGTCGCATCCCGAGCTGGCGTTCGAGATGCTTGATTCGGCTGCTCGCCGACGGCTGGCTGACCCCATGGGCAGCCGCCGCCCGCGACACACTGCCGAGCTCGACCACCGAAACGAAGAGGTCGAGCGATGCGAGTTCGGGGAACGACGCCGGCAAAGGCATAGAGACATTCTATGGCGCGATAGAGCACGACCCTCTATCGCTGGACCCGATGTCGACCGACACTGTGAGGGTGACACGACTGGGTTTCCTCCTCGACAGCGACAGTTGCATCGGCTGTCACGCCTGCACCGTCGCCTGTAAAAGCGAGCACGACGTCCCCCTCGGGGTGAACCGCACCTGGGTGAAATACATCGAGACCGGCACGTTCCCCGACGTCGCCCGCAAGTTCTCGGTGATGCGATGCAACCAGTGCGACGACGCGCCGTGCATGAAGATCTGCCCAACCTCGGCGCTCTATCGAGCCGAGAACGGCGTCGTCGACTTCCAGGACGACAACTGCATCGGGTGCAAGTCGTGCATGAACGCCTGCCCGTACGACGCGCTGTACATCAACCCCGAGACCAACACGGCGCACAAGTGCAACATGTGCAACCACCGCATCGAGATGAACCTCGAGCCGTCGTGCCAGATCGTGTGTCCGACCGAGGCGATCAAGATCGGTGATCTCGACGACCCCAACTCGGAGATCTCCAGGATCATCGCTCGGGACGACGTCGCCGTCCGGGCCCCGGAACAAAACACCAAGCCGAAGGTCTACTACCGGGGCGCTGACCAGGCATCGCTTGACCCGACCCGCACCGCGATCGCGAACGACGGCATGATCTGGGCCGACACGATCACCGGCACCCACGACAAGAACCACCCGACGGTTCCGGTCTCGATCGGTCAGAAGCCGGCCGATCTCGACGGTGTTGTCGCCCGCACGGCGTACACCACCACGCACATGATGACGTGGAAGGAAAAGGTGTCGGGCTACCTGGTCACCAAAGCGATCGCGGCCGGCGTGATACTGGTCGCTGCGCTGCTCGTGTTGCTGGGGCACGCCGCCGAGCAGGCTGCGGTCGGTGTCGTGCCGCCAATGGTCGCTGGCGTCTTCCTCGGGATCACCGGCGTGTTGTTGATCGCCGACCTCAAGCAGCCGACCCGATTCCACTATCTGCTCACCAGGGGCAACACCGACTCGTGGCTGGTGAAGGGCGCCTACGTCTTGATGTTCTTCGCTGCGATGTGCGGCCTGTGGTGGGTCGGTGGCCTCACCGAGAACGATGGCCTGATCGAGATCGTCGCCGTCCCTGCTGCACTGGGCGCCCTCGGGACGGCCGGCTACACCGCGTACCTCTTCGCCCAGTGTGAAGGCCGCGATCTGTGGCAGACCCCGCTGCTGCTACCCGTGCTGCTCGCCCAGGCCGTCACCGCCGGCGGTGCCACCTATGCCGTGCTCGATGTGTTCATGGATCTGCCTGAGCAGGACGCCATCGCGTGGGTGCTGCTCGGTGGTGTCGTGGCCACCGGCGCCTTCGTCTGGATGGAGCTCGCCAGTCACGGCAGCCGCCATGTCGAACTCGCCGTTGAGACGATGACCCGCGGCCGGTACGCCCGACAGTTCTGGGTCGGTGGGATCACGGTCGGGTTGGTCGTGCCGGCCGCGATCGCGATCCTCGTGCTCGCCACCGACATCTCGAGCCCCGCCCCGCTCGCCGCCGCCGGCATCGCCGCGGTCGCCGGCCTCTTCGCCTACGAAGACGCCTTCGTCCGGGCCGGCCAGTCCGTCCCTCTCTCCTGATCGTCTGCTCGCCGAAAGCTGAAACCGATGACTGATCTCAACAAGTACCCGCCGGCCGAGCAGTGGCACGACTGGACCGAACTCGACGCCAAGGCGTGGCCCGACAAGGTCGAGAAGAACTACACCCTTGTCCCCACCACCTGCTTCAACTGTGAAGCCGGGTGCGGCCTCGTCGCTTACCACGACAAAGAGACCGGCGAAATCCGCAAGATCGAGGGCAACCCGCATCATCCGGGCAGCCGCGGCCGCAACTGCGCCAAGGGGCCTGCCACGCTCAACCAGATCTACGACACGGAGCGGGTCATGTTCCCGCTGCGCCGCGTCGGTGAGCGCGGCTCGGGCCAGTGGGAGCGCATCTCGTGGGAGGAGGCGCTCACCGAGGTCGGCGAGAAGATCCGCACCGCCTTCGTCGAGGGTCGCAAGAACGGTGTGATGTACCACGTCGGTCGACCCGGCGAAGAGGGGTACACCGACCGTGTGCTCAAGGCGTGGGGCGTCGATGGCCACAACAGCCACACCAACATCTGCTCGAGCAACGCCCGGATCGGCTACCAGAGTTGGATGGGCCACGACCGGCCCAGCTCCGACTTCGCCAACGCCAAGGTGATCTTCTTGATCTCCTCCCACCTCGAGTCAGGGCACTACTTCAACCCGCACGCGCAGCGCATCATCGAGGCGCAGGCCAACGGTGCCAAGGTCATCGCCTGCGATCCTCGCCTCTCGAACACCGGCGCCAAAGCCGACTACTGGCTGCCCACGTGGCCCGGCACCGAGCCGTTCCTTCTGCTCTCGATCGCTCGCCTGCTGATCGAGTCCGAGGAGTGGAACGCCGAGTTCGTCGAGCGATGGGTCAACTGGGAGACCTACCTGAAGGAGCGGGTCCCCGGAAAACCGGTCGAGTTCTCGCAGCTCCGGGCCGCGCTGCTCGAGGAGTACGCCGAGTACACCCCCGAAGCCGCCGAGCAAAAGACCGGCATCGACGCCGACACCATCCGCGAGATCGCTGCAGTGATCGGCGCCAACCCGACGAAGTTCGCCAGCCACAACTGGCGGGCCGCCGGCGCCGGCAACATGGGCGGTTGGCAGGTCGCCCGCTGTCTCTTCTTCCTGAACGTGCTCACCGGTTCGGTCGCCACCAAGGGCGGTACCGCCGGCAACGGCATGAACAAGTTCAAGCCGCACGACCCGATCGGTGCGCCGAACACCCACGAGTGGAACCACCTCGAGTGGCCCAAGGAGTTCCCGCTCGCTTACCACGAGATGTCGATCCTGCTGCCGCACTTCCTCAACGAGGGCCGCGGCACGCTCGACGTCTACTTCAGCCGGGTCTACAACCCGATCTGGACCAATCCCGACGGCTTCACCTGGATGGAGGCGTTGAAGGACGAAACGAAGGTGAAGTGTCACGTGGCGCTCACCCCGACCTGGTCCGAGACGTCGTGGTTCGCCGACTACGTCCTACCGATGGGGGTGGGTGCCGAACGGCACGACATCACCTCCTACGAGACCCATGCCGGTCGCTGGGTGAGTTTCCGCCAGCCCACCTTCCGCCGTTTCGCCGAGATCCAGGCCGGGGGCGACCTGCCCGAAGGCACTCGTACGTTCGAGTACAACCCAGGTGAGGTCTGGGAGGAGAACGAGTTCTGGATCGATCTCTCCTGGAAGATCGACCCTGACGGTTCGCTCGGTATCCGCGAGTGGTTCCAGTCGCCCGACGACGTCGAGAAGCCCCTCAGCGTCGACGAGTACTACGGCAAGATGTTCGAGAACGAGGTCCCCGGCCTCGCCGAAGCGGCCGCCGAGGTGGGGGAGACCCCGCTCGAATACATGCGCAACCGCTCGTCGTTCGCCGTGCCGACGGTCCCCTACGAGCCCTACGAGCGCTCGGTTTCGGCCGATGCCCTTGCCGGTTGCGAGGTCGACGCCGATGGCGTGTACCGCAAAGCCGGCACTCCAGGTTCGTGGGACGGCGACCTGTCGACCCTTGCCGACCTGAAGCTCGCCCCGCTCGGCGACGGTTCACCTGCGGTTGAGATCGACGGTGAGGCGAAGGAGGGCTTCCCGACGCCGTCCAAGAAGCTCGAACTGTTCTCCACCACCCTCAAGGAATGGGGCTGGCCCGAATACGCCACGCCGAAATGGATTCCGAGCCATGTGCACTGGGAAGACCTCGACATGGCGGGTACGGAACGCATCCTGCTCCCGACCTTCCGCATTCCGACCCTGATCCATACGCGTTCGGCCAACTCCAAGTGGCTCAACGAGATCAGCCACCGGCACCCGTTGTGGATCCACCCGGAAGATGCCGAGAAGCTCGAGATCGAGGAGAGTGGCCTCGTGCGGATCACGACCCGCATCGGCCACTTCGTGATCCAGGCCTGGCGCACCGAGGGCATCCGACCGGGTGTCGTCGCTGCCTCGCATCACATGGGCCGCTGGCGGCTCGAGGACGATAAGGCCCGTTCATGGGGCGCCGGCAAGGCGTCGATCACCGCCCAGCAGAACGACGGGGGTGGCACCACGTGGAAGCTCCAGCGCGAGCAGGGCATCGAGGCCTACGACTCCGACGATGACGACACCTCCCGCATCTGGTGGAAGGACACCGGCGTGCATCAGAACGCGACGTTCTGTGTGCAGCCCGACCCGATCTCGGGCATGCAGTGCTGGCATCAGCGGGTGCATGTCACGCCGGCTCAGCCCGGCGACGAGTACGGCGACGTCGTGGTCGACACGGCGAAGTCTCGTGAGGCCTACCTCGACTGGATGAGCAAGACCCGCCCGGCCGGTACCAACGATTCCGGTCTGCGTCGTCCGCTCTGGTACGCCCGTCCGCTCAAGCCGAACCCCAGCGCCTACCTGCTCGACGACTGATCCCACCGGTCGACGGGGGCGGGGGCAAGGCCCGTCCTTGACAAATGTACGGACATTAGTTCTACTCATGTCGACGTTGTCGACCGCCAACAGCTGCCCTCGCATCATCGGGAAGCTCACGGTGAAAGGACGAACCGGATGCTCTTCGAACAGCACTATCTCGATTGTCTCTCGCAGGCCTCCTATGTCATCGCCGACGAGAGCACGAAGCGTGCCGTCGTCGTCGACCCCCGTCGCGACGTGTCGCCCTATCTCGAGACGGCCGAGGAGCACGGGCTCACGATCGAGCTGGTGCTCGAGACGCACTTCCACGCCGACTTTCTCTCGGGCCACCTCGAGCTGGCTGCTGCCACCGGAGCGGAGATCGGGTATGGCGATGTCGCCGTCACCGAGTTCGAATCCCGGGGCTTTGCCGACGGCGAGCGATACAGCCTCGGTGACGTCACCCTCGAAATCCGTCACACCCCGGGCCACACGCCCGAATCGATTTCGATCGTGGTCTACGAGCACGCCGACGACGAGACGCCGTACGCCGTGCTCACCGGCGACACCATGTTCATCGGCGACGTCGGCCGTCCCGATCTGCTTTCATCGATCGGCGTCACCGCCGACGAACTCGCCGGTCAGCTCTACGACTCGCTGCACGAGCAGCTGCTCACCCTGCCTGACGCAACCCGTGTCTTCCCTGCGCACGGTGCCGGTTCCGCCTGCGGCAAGAACCTCTCGACCGATACGTCGTCGACCATCGGTGAGCAGCGTGCCGGCAACTACGCCCTGCAGCCGATGAGCAAGGACAACTTCGTGCTCGCCGTCACCGAGGGTCAGCCGACGCCGCCGGCGTATTTCGCCTTCGATGCCATGCTCAATCGCGAGAATCGTGCGCTGCTCGACGAGCACGCCGAGCCGGTAGCACTCTCGGTCGAGGAGGTCGCTCGCTGGCAGCGCCGCGGTGCCGCCGTCGTCGACACCCGCGATCCCGTCGAGTTCGCTCTCGGACACCTGATCGGCTCGATCAACATCGGCATGGCCGGTCGTTACGCCGAGTTCGCCGGTGGTGTCGTCCAGCCGGGTGCACCGATCGTGATCGTTGCCGAGGAAGGCCAGCAGCGCGAAGCCAAGAACCGTCTCGCCCGCATCGGCTTCGACAACGTCGTCGGTTGTCTGCGTCACGCCGAGCAGGCGTTCCTCGACAATCCCGACGAAGTCGCCCGCGGCAGCCGTCTCGACGTCGCTGCGCTGCGTGACGCCATAGCGTCCTCGCCCGAGCTACAGCTCGTCGACGTTCGAGGCCCCGGCGAAGCCGAGGGTGGGATGATCGAGGGCGCGATCCTCGCCCCGCTACCGCAGCTCAACAGCATGCTGGCCTCGCTCGACGCCTCGAAGCCCACGGTCGTCTATTGCGCCGGCGGCTACCGCTCGTCGATCGGTGCCAGCCGCCTCGTCTCGGCCGGATTCGCCGACGTCTCCGATCTGCTCGGCGGCTACGGCGCCTGGACCGCCGTCCACGAAGCGCAGTCGGCCTGATCTCTCCCCCCTCTCTCCGCTCGAAAGGCACTGCACATGTTCGATGCCCTTCCGGACCGGCTGGCGTGGTTCGTCGGTGGTCCGATCCTCGGTTTGTTGATTGTCGGTCTCTTCGTCGTGGCCAACCAGCCGCTCGGTGCCAGCGGCGCCTATGTCCAGACCTCCGGACTCATCCGTCGCCGAAGCGACGTCGTCGTCTGGCGGGTCTGGTACTTCGTCGGTCTGTTCGCCGGTGGTCTGCTCGTTACTCAGGTGTTTCGCGAGGGCGCTGAGATCCGGTCGGGGTACGACGCCATGCGCGATGTGTTCCCGTTGTGGGCGACGATCCCTCTCGTGTTCGGCGGTGCAACGCTGTTGGGCTACGGCGCAGCGGTGGCCGGTGGCTGCACCTCCGGCCACGGCATGTGCGGCACCGCCCAGCGCTCGCCTGCGAGCGTGGCTGTCACCGTCACCTTCATGGCGACGGCGATCCTCACCACCTTTGTCCTGCGTATTGCGACCGGGGGTGACCTGTGAGGCTCAACGTCATCGGCATGCTCTTCGGCATCGCCTTCGGCGGCGTGCTCGCCGCCTCCAACCTCCACGAGTACGACACCATCCATGCGATGCTGCGCCTCGACGAGTTCGACGTCTTCTGGTTCATGGCCTCGGCGATCGCAGTGTCGGCGCCGCTGCTCGACCTTCTTGAGCGGCGCGGCATGAACACGCCGTTCGGTGGCGAACTCTCGCTTTCGCGCTCGATGCCCGAGAAGCACCACGTTCAGGGCGGCGCATTGTTCGGCATCGGTTGGGCGCTCGCCGGCACGTGCCCGGCACCGGCGCTCGTCATGGTGTCGTCCGGTGCGATGCTCGGCCTGGTCGCCATCCCGGGCATCTTCCTCGGACTCCACCTACGCGAACGCCAGCAGCAATCGGATCAGCACGTCGGCGACGGCGAACACCGAATGGCTGTCACCTCTGACCACTGACGTCAGGGTGAATCCGTTGGCGGTGGGATGCCGGCTGCCGCCGACCGACTACCAGATGGCGGTCCGGCTCTGCGGATCGAAGAAGTGCAGATTGCCGGTGTTGATCGCGATCTCCATGGCGTCGCCGATGGTCACCCTGCTTCGCGGATCGAAGCGGCCGACCGCTGCGTGCTCGCCGAGGTCGTCGACCGCGTCGGGGTCACCGGCATCGACGCGGGGAGCGTCGAGTTCGAAGTGCACGATGATCTCCGAGCCGAGCGCCTCGGTGAGTGTGCAGGTGGTGGCGATGGTGGCGCCCTTCTTCTCCTCGGGGGCAAGGCTTGCGTCTTCGAGATCTTCGGGTCGGATGCCGACGATGATGTCTCTGCCGTCAAACTCCTTCAGGCCAGGGCGCTTCTCGAAGACGTCGGCCGAAAGTTCGATGGTGTGCGATCCCAAGGTGAGGGTCGTGCCTGCAAGGGTGCCCTCGTTGAGGTTCATAGAGGGCGAGCCGATGAAGGCGGCGACGAACACATTGTCGGGCTTGTCGTAGAGATTCTGGGGAGTGTCGATCTGCTGGAGGTGGCCGTCCTTGAGGACACAGACGCGATCGCCCATGGTCATGGCTTCCACCTGGTCGTGGGTGACGTACACGGTCGTGACGCCGAGGTCGCGTTGGAGGCGGGCGATCTCGGCTCGCATCTGCACGCGGAGCTTGGCGTCGAGGTTGGAGAGCGGCTCGTCCATGAGGAAGGCGGACGGCTCGCGCACGATCGCTCTTCCCATGGCGACCCGCTGGCGCTGACCACCGGAGAGTTGGCCGGGCCGCTTTCCGAGTTGCTCGGTGAGTTCGAGGATGCGTGCCGCTTCCTCAACCCGTGCGTCGATTTCGGCCTTCGGTGTCTTGGCGAGCTTGAGGGCGAAACCGATGTTGTCCCGCACGGTCATGTGGGGGTAGAGCGCATAGTTCTGGAACACCATCGCGATGTCGCGATCCTTGGGCTCGACATCGTTGACGACGTTGTCGCCGATGCGCATCTCGCCGCCGGAGATCTCCTCCAGGCCGGCGATCATGCGGAGTGCGGTGGACTTGCCGCAGCCTGACGGACCGACGAGCACGAGGAATTCGGTATCGGCGATCTCGAGGTCGAGATCGTGAATGGCGTGGAAGCCGTTCGGGTACACCTTGTTGATTTTGTCCAGCGTGACGGTTGCCATCGGTGGTCCCCCTCAGAAACCGCAGTTCGAGCTGCAACTATTCCATGAGAAGCCGCTGTTTGTCACGGTGTAAGCGATTACATCGCGCCGGGTGGCACGATCGAGAACTGCTCGGGCCTGCTTGGTCGTGAACGATCAACGAAAGGTGGCGTTCGCCGTCATGGCGAGGCCACCGCTGGGGTTGGCCGCCCAGAGATCCATGCCGGACTCGGAGCGGCGACCGTGGATCGAAAACGGCGCCGTGTCGAGCAGCGGCGAGACGCCACGGAACGAAAAGGTCGCAAGTTCACCGCCGGTGTCTGCTGCGAGTTTGGCGAGCAGGGTGGCGGTGAGGGGGCCGTGCACGACGAGCCCGTCATAGCCCTCGACATCGCTCGCGTAGCGACGGTCGTAGTGGATCCGGTGGCCGTTGAAGGTGAGCGCCGAATAGCGGAAGAGCAGGACCTCGCTCGGGGTGACCGTCTCGCTGACATCGGCGTCGGTCGGCGCAGGTTCGGGCTGTCGCTTCGGCGCGTCGACGCCGGGGTCGTCGCGGTAGACGAGGTCCTGCTGCTCGACGATGCAGCGCGTTCCGTCGACCTCGGTGCGATGCGACACCGTGACGAAACAGAGGGTCCCCGTCTTGCCCTCCTTGATCACGACGTCATCGACGGTGGAAGTCGTGACCGCGTCGGCCCCGATTGGTATTGGGGCGTGGAACTCGAGGCGGCTGCCGGCCCACATACGGCGGGGGAGGGCGACCGGAGGCAGGAAACCGCCGCGCTGTGGATGGCCGTCGATGCCGAGACCAGTGGTCGGGGCGACCTCGAGGAAGAAGGCAACATGCCACATCGGAGGGAGTGGGTCGCCGACGCCCAAGACGGGCTCGTGATCGAGGGCGAGTTCGAAGCGACGCACGACGCCTGGCTCGATCGGATGGACGATGACCTGCTCGCGGCCGACCCAGGTGCGGAGGATCTCGATGTCGTTGGTGGGGGAGGTCACCGACGGATTCTTTCACCCTCGCCGTCGCTCGACCGAACGGTAGGGTGATCGAGGTCCGAGAAATCTCAGGAGAACCCCCCACATGCACGAGGACATGCTCGACAAGGTCCGTTCCAGCACCGGCTTCCTGGCGGCGCTCGATCAGAGCGGAGGCTCGACTCCGAAGGCGCTGCTCGCCTACGGCATCGAGGAATCCGAGTACGACGGCGACGATGAGATGTTCGACATGGTCCACGCCATGCGGAGCCGCATCATCACGAGCCCCGCCTTCGACGGTGACCGGGTCCTCGGTGCGATCCTCTTCGAGATGACCATGGATCGCGAGATCGAAGGTCAGGGCTCGGCGGCGTTCTTGTGGAACAGCAAGGGTGTTGTCCCGTTCCTGAAGTGCGACCAAGGCCTCGCCGATGAGATCGACGGTGCGCAGGTGATGAAGGCGATGCCGGATCTCGACGCCCTGCTCGAGCGTGGGGTCGAAAAGGGCATGTTCGGCACCAAGATGCGTTCGGTCGTCAAGCACGCAAACACCGCCGGTATCGACGCAGTCGTCGACCAGCAATTCGAGATCGGACTTCAGATTCTCGGTCATGGCCTGATGCCGATCATCGAACCCGAGGTCGACATCCACAGCCCGACCAAGGTCGAGTGCGAGGAGATGCTCAAGGCGGCGATCCATCGCAATCTCGATGCGCTCGACGACGGCACCGAAGTGATGCTGAAGCTGTCGTTGCCGAGCATCGACAACTTCTACGCCGACCTCATCGACCACCCGAAGGTGCTCAAGGTCGTGGCCCTGTCGGGCGGGTACAGCCGTGACGAATCGAACGAGATCTTGGCCCGCCAGAACGGCATGATCGCGAGCTTCTCTCGGGCACTCGCCGAGGGTCTGAGCGCCAAGCAGACCGACGATGAGTTCAACACGACGCTCGACGCCACCATCGCGTCGATCGCCACCGCCAGCGCAACCTGATCCCAACGTCCGTCGTGGCCACCGACGACTTCGCTGAGGCTCGAGAGCGAGAGCTCGTCGCGGAGGCCGAGTTATGGGACGTCAGCACGATCGCTCCCGCCACGCACGACGACATTCCGATCGTCGACGTTTCCGCATGGCGCGCTTCGGGTGATCCGGCCGAGCTCGACGCGCTCGGTGACCAGGTTCGAGTGATCGGTGAGGAGGTCGGCTTCCACTTTCTGACCGGCCACGGCATCGACGCCTCGGTGATCGCTGACGCGTTTGCCGCCGCCAAGGCGTTTCTTACCTTGCCTGACGACGCCAAATTGCCGATTCGGATGGACACTCCCGACACGGTCGTGCCCGGTGCCGGCTACCTGCCGGTGGGTGAGCGCAAGCTTCCCCGGCGGGCGAAGGGCAACCTCAACGAGGCGATCATCTTCAAGCGCGATGTGGGGCTGTCGCTCGCCGATGCGGCGTGGCCCGACCCGGCGCTCGTGCCCGACTTCCGGCGAGCGATCGAGGTCTACGCCGCAGAGATCGAGCGGGTCGCGCTCGAGCTCGTACCGGTCTACGCCCGGGCGCTCCAGCTACCGGCCGACTTTTTCGCCGGCGCCATGCGTGATCCTTTCTGGCGCTTGCGCATGACCCGCTATCACCCGGTGGGTGACGTCCCGGCCGACGAGTTCGGCATTGCGCCCCACGTCGACACGACCTTCTTTACCCTGCTCGCCCAGGACACCGAGGGGCTCACCATCCGTTCTGAGCGACGCGGGGAGTGGGTCGCTGCGCCAGTGGTGGCCGACGCACTCGTCGTCAACACCGGTGAACTTCTCAAACAGTGGTCGAACGACCGGTTCGTGTCGGTGAAGCACTTCGTGCCACCCCACCAGGGGCCCGCCGACCGCTACTCGATCCCGTTCTTCTTCAACGCCAACGCCGACTGGCCCATGCGCGTGCTGCCCACCTGCACCGATGAGGCACATCCGCCTCGCTACCCGGCGGTGAGCTACCGCCAGTCCCAGGCAGCGGCCCAGGGTGAGTGACGCCCCGGTCGACGGTGAGGGCGAGCCCTCGAATCCTGATGCTCGTTGCGGCTAGGCGGCGGTGCCGAGCTCGTCGACGGGGCGCCAGCCGGTCCTTCCGAGCACGGATTTCACCTTGTTCTTGAGGCCCTTGCGGCGGACGACGTCCTTCACGATGTCGACCGTCTCGTGGTAGCCGACCTTCACGGGGTTGAACGTCTCGATGTTCGTGGTGAGGCCGTACTTCACCCGGCGCAGTTCGGGTTCGAACGTGCCGAAGAGTTTGTCCCAGAGGATGAGGATCCCGCCGTAGTTCTTGTCGAGGTACTGGGGGTTGGCGCCGTGGTGGACCCGGTGATGTGACGGTGTGTTGAACACGGCCTCGATCGGCGCCGGCAGCTTGTCGATCGTCTCGGTGTGGATCCAGTACTGGTACAGCAGATTCAGTTGACCGGCCTTGGCGATGTGGTGAGCGGGCATGCCGAGGAGCGGCATCGGCGCAAAGATCCCGAAGGTGAGATAGCCCTGCCACGGCTGTCGCAGTGCGGTCGAGAGGTTGTAGTACCGGCTCGAGTGGTGGGTGACATGGTTGGCCCACAGCAGCCGTCGCTCGTGCTGGAGCCGGTGGGACCAGTAGTAGAGGAAGTCCCAGGCGATGAACGTGGCGGCGAAGGACACCTTCGGGTTGGCGAAGGTGACGCGCCGTTTGTCGTAGAGCTTCTTCGTGAGGGTGCCGTAGGCGCCGGCGAACGCCAGGCTGACCGCCACGTTGCCGGCCAGCATCAGCAGGCTCGTGCGGGTGTCGTCACGCTGATAGCCGATCGGCACGAGGGGATCGGCCGGCAGCGATGGTTCCGAGAGCTCGTCGGGGGTTGCATGATCGAGATCACCCACGTCGCGCCGCTGCCGCTTCTTCAGTACCTGGGCCTCCCACAACATCGTCGCGATGAAGATGGGGCCCGATGCGAGGTCGACCTTGTCGAGAGGAAGCGCCCTCTTGTCCATGTCGGTAGTCTGGCCTCTTCCCTCGGCCGGTGGCCACCGGGGCGTAGGGTGCGCACGTGGTGCAGCCGACGGTGACGGTGGTCGGAGCCGGTCCCGCCGGGCTCATGGCGGCGGAGGCGGCTGCCGGCGCCGGTGCCGAGGTGACGATCGTCGATCAGCGCCGGTCGTTCGGGCGCACGCTGCTGCTCGCCGGCCGCAGCGGACTCAACCTCACGCACGCGGAGCCGCTTGAGGTGTTCCTCGGCCGCTACGGCGACGGGCGAGCGATGCTCGAGCCCGCGATCCGGGCGTTTCCGCCCGACGCCGTGCGCGCGTGGGCTGATGAACTCGGCGCCGACACGTTCGTCGGCTCGTCGGGCCGGGTGTTTCCCGCGGCGATGCGAGCCACCGGTCTGCTTCGGGCCTGGACGGCCCGGCTCGCCGGTCTCGGCGTCGCGATGCGAACGGGGGAGACGTGGGCGGGCTTCGCCGACGACAGTGCCACCGTGCTTGCCCTCGGTGGCGCAAGCTGGCCGTCGGTCGGCGGTGATGGTTCGTGGTGCGCGCACGTCGAGACGGCAGGAATTCCGGTGGTGCCGTTTGTCGCATCGAACGCCGGCGTGCTCGTCACCTGGTCGGCCCCGCTGCTCGAACGTTTCGAAGGGTGCCGATCAAGAACGCCGCCCTCACCGCCGGAGTTCGCACCGTTCGAGGCGAACCGACGATCACCGCAACCGGCCTGGAAGGCGGCCCGATCTACGCGCTGGGTCCCGAACTTCGAAGCGGACATGGGCTTGAGATCGACCTGCAACCCGACCTCGACGCCGACGCACTGGCGGCCCGTCTCGTCGATCGCCGCCGGCCGAAGGACTCCGTGTCGACCTGGCTCCGGAAAGGCGGACTCAGTCCGGTCGATGTCGCCCTCCTTCGCGACACCACCGGCAACCGGCTGCCGACCGAGGCGACGGCGGTCGCCGACCTCGCCAAGGCTGTGCCGATTCCGGTCGAAGGTCTGGCCCCGATCGATCGCGCCATCTCGACCGCCGGCGGCGTCGCCCTTGATGCCATCGACGACACCGGCATGCTCCTCGACCGGCCCGGCACCTGGGTGGCCGGCGAGATGGTCGCATGGGACGCCCCGACCGGCGGTTACCTGATCCAGGCGTGTCTCAGCACGGGTCACCGGGCGGGAGTCGCCGCCGCACGATGGGCCGCCGAGCACCCCTGACTAGCCTTCGGAGATGACCTTCACCTATCCCCCCGCACGTCGAGGTGATGTGGTCGATCTCCACCATGGGCGCGAGATCGCCGACCCCTACCGGTGGCTTGAGGACCTCGACTCGAACGAGACCGCCGCCTTCGTCGCCGCCCAGAACGCCGTGTCCGGTCCGTATCTCGCCGGGCTTCCCGACCGGGTCGGTCTCATCGAGCGCATGACCGAACTGTGGGACATCCCCCGCACGGAACCGCCACAGGTGCGCGGAGAAGGCGCCGACCGGGTGATGGTGTGGAGCCACAACGACGGCCTCGCCGACCAGCCGACCTACTGGGTGCAGCACGGTGCTGCCGAACCGGTCGTCTTGCTTGATCCGAACACGCTGTCCGACGACGGTGCCGTGGCGGTCGTCGGTTCGGCACTGTCCGATGATGGCCGTCTCTTCGCGTACCTGCTCGCCGAGGCGGGCAGTGACCGTCAGCAACTCGCCATTCGCCGCACCGACAACGGGGAGGATCTCGCCGACCGGCTCGATCATCTGCGGTTCACGAGCATCGCCTGGATGGGCGATGGCTTCTTCTATGTGCGCTGGCCCGAGACCAAACCCGGGTCGACGGCGCCGGTGAAGGACCCTTCGGTGCACTACCACCGCATCGGCACCGAGCAAGCCGACGATCCGCTCGTCTTCCACAACGACGACGACCCCGAGCCCATCTACATGGTCGAACTCACCGAAGATCTGCGCTACCTGGTGCTCGCCGACGTGCTCGGCACCGATCGGCGCAATGGCCTGCTGTATCTCGACCTGGCCGTCCACGGTGACACGATCTCGTCCGGCGGCACCGTCGATCCGGCTGTATGGGTTCGGCTGGTCGAACGGGGTGTCGCCGCCCACGACGTCGTGCTCCATGTTGCCGACGGCGACGACAGCCGCCTTCTCGTTCAGACCGACCGCGACGCCCCGAACGGGCGAATCGTCGCCGTCGATCTTGCGTCGCCTGATCCCGACTCGTGGGTCACGCTGGTGGCGGAGACCGAGCATGCGCTCGAGTGGTCGGCGGCTCTCGCGGGTGAGCTGCTTGTCAACCACCTCGTCGAGGCCTCCGCTCGACTCACCCGCTACTCGGCCGACGGCACCGAGCTCGGTTCCCTTCCGCTGCCGGGGCTCGGCACGATTACTGGGCTCGCCGGTCGCTTCGTCGAACCGGCCGTCTTCCTCGGCTATCAGTCGTTCGTCGAGCCCCCCACCGTCTTGCGAGCACAGGACGGTGTCACCGAGGTGTGGGCGGGGAGCAAGCCGCCGATCGATCCGTCTGATCTGGTCGTGGAACGCATGCACGCCGTGTCGACCGACGGCGCCGAGGTCGGCATGTTCGTCGTCCGTCGCGCTGATGCCGAACTCCCGGGACCGGTCGAGCTGTACGGCTACGGCGGTTTCACGATCAACCTCACCCCGACCTACAGCCCGGCCCGACTTGCGTTTCTCGAGGCGGGCGGCATCGTCGTCGTCGCCAACCTTCGGGGCGGCTCCGAGCACGGTGAGCCGTGGCACGAGCAGGGTTCGCTCGGCAACAAGCAGCAGGTGTTCGACGATCTGATCGCCTGCGGTGAGCACCTGCTCGCCGAGGGCATCGCCACCGCCGAGACGCTTGGGATCCGAGGTGGTTCGAACGGCGGCCTGCTCACGGCGGCGACGATGTTGCAGCGGCCCGACCTGTTCGGCGCCGTGATCTCGCAGGTGCCGGTGATCGACATGCTGCGCTTCCAGCACTTCACTGCCGGTCGCTTCTGGACCGTGGAGTACGGCGATGCTGCCGACCCCGAGGCGTTCGAGTGGCTCATCGAGTACTCACCGCTCCACAACGTCGAGTCGGGCGTCGAGTACCCGCCGCTGCTGATCATGACGGCCGAGTCCGACGACCGTGTCGTGCCGATGCACGCCCACAAGTTTGCCGCCGAGATCCAACATCAGGCCGGCGGCGGCTCTGAGCAGCCCCTACTCGAGCGGGTCGAGACCCGTGCCGGTCACGGCATGGGCAAGCCGACCGCCAAGCTCATCGAGGAGTCGGCGGACATCTACGCCTTTCTCCTGGAACATCTCTGTCCCTGATTACGGTGTTCGGATCGGTGGCCCGGTCGCTGCTCGCTTGAGGTGTGCCCTGCCGCGGCGTACCGTCATCTCACCGCCATCGTCGAAGGGAGACTCGCATGACGGTCGATCACCGGTGTCGGCTCCACGTCGACGAGGTCGCACTCGATGCCGACCAGGCGCTCGATGAGATGGTGCCGGCGTTGCTCGCCGACCACGGTCCTCTCGCCGCGCGAGGCGTGCGGTTCAAGAAGCTCCCAGCGCTCGGCCTTCGAGTCGGTGACCGGGCCGTCACCCTCATGGCGGAGGGGGACACGCTGTCGGTCGTCGACGGTGTCGATCGGGCCGGGATCGTCGCCGAGTTGGAGGCTGACGCCCTCTCCGATCTCCTCCAGGATCGACAGTCGACGATGGGCCTGGCGATGACCTCCCGGGTGCAGATCACCGCTGGGTCACTCGACGAATGGATCCATTGGGAGCCGGCGTTGCGTGCGCTCTGCGAAGGCCGGCCGGTGCATGAGCCCGGTGCGGTTGTCATGCGCGATCTCGACGGCGAACCGCTCGACCTCGACCGTCGATTCGGCCTTGACGACGACCCGGAGGAACTCGCCCACTTTCTCGCCGAGGCCGGGTTCCTCCATCTCCACGACGTGTTCGACCCGTCGGAGATGGCAGCGATCGAAGCCGACATCGACCAGTCGATCGCTGCGGCGCGCGATGCCGATCCGGAGTACTGGTGGTGCACCGACGCCGACGGCACGCAGGTTGCGGTCCGCTCGCTGAACTTCCAGGAGAAGTCGGCAGCTGTTCGAGCCACGCTCGCCGACGAACGGCTCACTCGCCTCGCCGATCTCACCGGAGACGGCCATCGGGCCCCGACCAAATGCGAAGGGCTGGTGAAGCCGCTCGATATCGTCGCCGGTCTCTCCGACCTGCCCTGGCACAAGGACTGCGGTCAGGGGCTGCACAGCTATATGTGCAACAGCCTCACCGTCGGCATCTCGGTCACGGGCGCCGATCGGGTCAGTGGTGCACTCGGCGTCGTCGCAGGGTCCCATCGGGCGAACACCACCGCATCGGTGCGCGACAAGCGACTCGACCTGCCGGCGAAGCTGCTTGAGACGACCACCGGGGATCTCACCATCCACTGCAGCGACACGCTGCACCGGGCGTATCCACCGTCGGCGCATCCGCGCAAGGTCGTCTACACGAGCTTCACGCTGCCGCCGCTGCCCGGCGACGAAGTCGCGGCAAACCCGCGTTACAGCCGGGAAGCCCGCAGCGAGCTGACCGACGTTCAGGAGCGGATCGCCGCATCGGACAACCCTGACGCCGGCAACCGCTACGTGCCCCACAACAGCTGACGGCTTCCTCGCCGCGAGTTCTCGACCTGGGCGACCGCATTCGCCGCAGTCGAAACCCGGTCAGTTCGCTGCTTCGACGGCGGCCTTGATGGCGTCGCAGGTCCGTTGCATGTTGCTGCGGATCTGTTTGCGCCGCCCATTGATCACCGCGACCGGATTCTCCGATGCCTCGGCGAACCCGATCGTCAGGTTGTTCTCAGTACCGATCTCCATCGAGAACCGCAGCCGACTTCCGACGCCCTGGTCCATGATCTCGAACCGCCAACGTCCACCCGGATTCGCCGGGTCGACTGTGCCCCACTCGAAGACGCGGCCTTCCACATAGTCGGTGACGTGGTTTTCGATCGACCACTCCATGTCTCCGAGCTTGTTGTGGCCTGTGAACGTGGCGCCGAGGCCCCGCGCCTCACCGTTCCACGCTGCGCCTTGCAACTCCTCGCTGGCGTCCACCGGGAACTCGATGTCGCTGATGAAGGGCCAGACCTTCCGAGGGGTCGCCTCGATGTCGACCTCGGCCACCACACCGAGCCCGTCCTCGAAGTTGACGCCCCCGTCCTCGGACGCGCGGGCCTTCGTGAAACCCCATCGATCGAAGTAGGTGATCTGCTCGGCCTGACGTCGGGCGGCGGGCTTGAATTCGGTGCCCTTCGTGTAGGCGACCGGAAAGGTCACGATCGTGGTGATGCCGTCGGGGATGCCAAGGATGCCGGCGAGCTCGTCGACACTCGCGTTGAGCAGGGTTGTCCACGTGCTGCCGAGGCCGCGCGAACGTAGTGCGAGGTTGAAGCTCCACGCGGACTGGATCACCGAGTCGAACAGGCCGGGACGGCCCGAGTTGTCGTGGATGCCCCAGATCGCCGCGATGACGAGCGCCGGCGCCTTGGCGAAATTCTCCACCAGGTAGGCGCTCGAGCTGAAGACCTTCTCCTTGCCGTGGCCACTGCCCTCAAGGCGATCGGCCACATTGATCATGAACTCGCCGTTGCGGGCGTAGATCTCGCCGAGCTTGCGCTTGGTGGCCTCGTCCTTGATCACGATCCACCGGCGACTTGCGTCGTTGCCGCCACTCGGTGCCTGCTCGGCCAGGTCGATGCAATCGAAGATCACGCGGTCGGGTACGTCGCGATCGAAGTCGAGTCGCTTGCGTACCGAGCGGGTCGTGGTGAGGAGGCGGTCGACCTGGTCGAGATCGAAACCGGCGTCGTTGTGGCTGTCGGAGGTCATAGGGACTCGATTCTGGATCAGCCCTGGTGGGCGCGGGCGGCCTTGGCCAAGTCCCGAAGGTCGGCGCGTTCGTCGTCGGTGAGCACGTCGAGGTCGACGGCGTGCATCTGATCTGTGGCGGCTTCGGCCGCCTCGCGGGCCTCGACGAGGTCGGTGACATCGGGGTAGGGCTCGGGCCAACCGAACATCTTAGCGTTCCACGCACCGGCCGGCCCCGACAGGATCGCTTCAAGCGGACCGATCCCCGCCGCCTGGATCGCGACGGCATGACGGCTGAACCGGAGCTCCCGCATCACCTGTGCGAGTTGGAACGTGCGGGCCGGGCCGGGATCGGCGGGTCGTGGCATGTCGCGCCAGCCAACGAAGAGGGGAGCGCCGAGTGGCGACGCGGACGCAACGACCTTCTCGAGGATCTCGCCGAGCCGCTCGACCCCCTCCATGGCGGCGAGCTTCTCCGCTCCCCATTCCTGACAGATCTGGGTGTAGACCGCCGCACCCTCGGCCGGGCTCATTGCGGCGCGGCCCGCCTCGACCATGGCCGTCATGGTCGCCGGCTCCCAGAAGTAGGCAGCGCCGACGACATTGTCGATCGGGCAGTCGCCGAGAACACCGAGGCGCCCGACGGCGTAACCACCCATGCCTTCAGCGGTGAGGCCGAGTTCGGCACCTCGCCGCATGGTCGACTCGTCGAGGAGCCAGGCCATGGCGAGCATGCCGATCGATCCTCGGAGGCTGCGGGCGACGGTGAGGCTGTCCATGACCGCCATTGTGGTGCGTGATGGTGTTCGACGTCCACGAGCGCAAGCGAGGGTCCGTTGGTGTGGTTGGGGTCGAATGCTGCGATCCTCGTCGGCGAGGATCTTGCCGACCGTGACTAGTGCCGACCGAACCGCCGACATCTCGGACCGTCTGATCGTCGTCACGACGGTCGTGGCGACCGTCGGCTGCGTGTACCCCGGCTTTCTCATCGGGGCGGTCACCGTGCAGGTGCGCAACGAGTTCGGCGTCAGCGCCGCCACTTACGGGTGGGCGATGGGTACCTACTTCCTCGCGGCGACCTTCGCCTCGATCCTGGGTGGGCGACTGGTCCAACGCGTGGGACCGCGCCGACAGCTGATCGGATGCCTCATCACGACCATGGTCGCTCAGGGGTTGATTGCTGCGATCGGCGAGTCGTTCGGTGTGATCGTCGCGCTGCTTGCCGTGTGTGGCGTGGTCAATGCCGCGAACCAGACGGCCGTGAATTTGGCCCTCACCCGGGCCCGTCTACTGCGTCTGGGTCTTGCGATCGCGCTCAAGCAGTCCGGCATGCCCACCGCCGCGATGATCAGTGGCGCGACGGTGCCGCTCCTCGCACTCACGCTCGGCTGGCGGTCGGCGTTCGTTCTCGGGGTCGGCATCGCCGGTGCTGCCCTCGTCCTCGTCCTTCGCGTGATCGAACCAGGTGGGGTCGAGACGCTCCGCACCGCGAGACCGGTGTCGACCCGGCGAGCGCTCTACTGGTCGATGATCGGTGGCGCCTTCCTCTCGTTCTCAGCCGGCGGCCTCACGTCATGGCTTGTCGCATCCGGCGTCGACGCCGGACTCGGTGAGGGCATGTCGGGCTGGCTCCTGAGCATCGGCGCTGCGTTCGGTGTCGGTGTCCGTCTGTTCTGGGGGCTCCGGATGGACGCCATGCGGGCTCTCCCGTACTCCATGGCGGCACTCATGGCCGGCGTCGGTGCCTTCGGGATGCTGGGTCTCGCTCCCCGGATCACCGCGCTGCACGTCGTCGTCACCTTCCTTGCGTTCGGCGCCGGTTGGTCGTGGCCGGTCTTCACGAATTTCGGGATCATGCGGGCCAATGGCGACGCAGCAGGTGCCGCCAGCGGGGTGACCCAGATGGGGATCTACCTCGGCGTGTTCCTCGGCCCGCTCGTGACCGGCTGGACGATCGACGAGTTCGGGTATTCGTGGATGTGGGCCGTGGTCGCCACGTGCATGGCGATCGGCGCAGCGATCACCTACGCCGTGCGCGAAGAGTTCGCCTAGGCCTGCGGGGCACTGATTGCGTAGGCCGAATAGCGACGCATCAACTGGGCCTGCAGATCCTGGGATTCGATCGTGTCAGCCGCGAGCTCCTCGGGCTGTTCGCCGGCGGCAAGGTCAATCCGCAGTCGTTCGATGGCCTCGTCGATGGTGAGACCGATACCTGCGTCGGCGTCGACTCGCTCGGCGTCGTCGCGGTAGAGCTTCGCTTTCCACGAAAGCGAGAGGCGGACGGCATCGTCGGGGTAGGTCGCAAGCACGGAGCCACGATCGGTGATGTGCCAGTCGGTGCCGTCGTAGTCGAGTTCGGACGAAAGGGTCATACCGCCCGGCTTCATCGAACCCTTCGGCCCGACCCGCTGCACCTCATGCGGCATGAAGTCATTGTCGCCGACGATCGCCGTATTCCAGGTGTCGTCGTGCAGGACCGAGGGCCCGTCGACTCCCTCGGGCCAGTAGCGGAAGCCGCCCGCCTCGCCCCGGTAGAACCAGGCCACCGCCGTGACGATATGGATGCGTTCCGCCTCGAACAGGCGACTGATCCCCATCGCGGTGAGGAGCCAGGCTGGCGCGTTGCGGCGATCGACACCCCGGAACTCGGGGATGTCGGTGTGGCTGAAGCCCTGGCGTCCGATCGGTGTCGTGAGGTTGACGTAGACCTGTTCGGGGACGATCACGTCCCAGCCGTACATTCGCCGGGCAGCATCGTGGAAACCCTCGTGGTGGAGCAGCGCCTCCGCGCCATCGACCTGCGGCTCACCGAAGGCCCACTGCCCACGGAAGGTCGGGCCGACCATGGCGTTGGTGAAGTCGGTGTCGTCGTCATCGCCGTCGTTGTCAGCAACGTCGACGGCCGCTTTCGAGGAGGCGATCGTGCGGCCGGGCTGCCAGTACGGCCCGTTGTCGCGAGCCATCTGCCGGATTGTGTCGGGATCGTCGACCACTTGGTCGAGCACGATCGGGGCCTTGGGTGGACGGACGAGGTTCGCCATGCCCACGACCGTAGCGGCCGGCGCCGGCCGACGGTCTGCTCAGCTGTCGATCGGGTCCGGCCGTTCGTCGTCGAGCAGGGCTCCGACGGCGGGGGCGTGGGCGACCCGGAACTCGTTGATGTACGCCTCGTGGTTTTCGGCGAGTTGGTCGGGGTCGTATAGATAGTTGACCAAGACGCCGAACGACTCGGCCTCGCCCTTTGGTGACGGATCGCCACCGACATTGATCTGCTCGAGCCGTGCGCCGTTGCGCAGGTGGAATCGGGCGACCGAATCGCAAGGCTCGTCGCCGCGCTTGGCGTGCAGCAGGTACTCGGCGGTGAGTCGTCGGAGACCGTCGGCGCTCGGATCGACGTGCATCCCTTCGTCGTCGACCCACCGGCGCAATCCCGGGACGGGCGACAGGGTCGAGAACTGGCGAAGGCTCGGCACCGTGCGTTGCAGTTCGTCAGTGACCTGCTTCAGCAGGAAGTCGCCGAGCGGGATGCCTCGCAAGCCGGTTTGGCAGTTGGTGATCGAGTAGAAGATCGCTGTGTCTGCAGGGTGAGCGCCTTCGGGATCGGCTAGGGCCTCGTTCGGCACGGGCGCGTCGATGACCGCCTCGATGTGGGTGGCCAAGCCGTGGACGAGTGCGATCTCGACGAAGATCAGTGGCTCGGCCGGCAGGCTCGGATGGAAGAAGCCGTAGCAACGGCGGTCGTGCTCGAGTCGCCGTCGGAGATCGTCCCAGCCCCGGATCTCATGGACCGCTTCGTACTCGATCAGCTTCTCAAGGGTCTCCGCCGGGGTCTGCCAATCGATCGCTCGCAGCTCGAGGAATCCCCGGTTGAACCACGACGACAGCAGATAGGCGAGATCGCGCTCGACGGGGGCGATGGTGTCGTCGTTCAGCCGCAGGGCATCGGCCCGCATCGTGAGCAGCGTGTGAATGCCGTCGTTGGCCAGGTTGATCGAACGGAAGAGGTCGAGCCGGGGAGCCTCCGACGCTGCCCAGAGGTCGTGAGCGGTTGTGGCGTCGGGGGCGCGTTGGTACGCATCGATCGCGGCGGTCACGGCGGAGGGGTCGGGTGCGAACGCTCGGACGAGAAAGTCGAAAAACGACCGTTTCGCCTCGTCGTCGCGGGCTCGGGTGAGGTTCGCGTAGCGCCGCACGATCAGTTCGGCGAGGCTGCGCGCAGCGGCCTCGTCGCGAAGGCGGGTGAGGGCCCGACACGTCTCCTGGAGGACGACCAGCTCGGGGTTGGCGGGCGAGGTCACGTCGGCAGTGTAGGAGAAAGTTAGCCGTTGGCCCATCGCCGCATCCTCTACGCTGAACAGCGATGACGGGCCTGACCACCATGCCGAAACCGTCCACCGGGGACCTGGTGGCGGGCATCTCGGTCGCTCTTGTCGCTCTTCCGCAGTCGCTGGCCTATGCCGAGATCGCCGGGATGCCACCCCAATACGGCCTCTTTGCATCGG
>NZMM01000093.1 GCA_002694585.1 Methanobacteriota archaeon | reverse complement strand
CACGCGCACGCCGTGCTTCTTGCGGTACCACTCGGCCAATTTCGCCGTCGTGGTCGTCTTTCCTTGACCGTAGAGACCGACGAGCAGCAGGGTGTTGCCGTGAGGTCGGAATTCAGAGGACGGCCCGAGCAGACGCACCAATTCGGTGTAGAGGATGTTCATCGCGTGGGTTTGAAGGGTGATGCCCGGCCGAGGTTCCTCCTCGCGCATCCTTGACTCGAGCCGTTCAACGATTTCCTTCGTCTGTCGGACGTTGAAATCCGCTTCCTGCAAAGCCCTGCGCAGGCTCTTCGTCATGTCGCGGAGTTCTTCTTCGTCGAGGCGACGCTTCGACTTGAGAAAGCCGAGGGACCGGAAGATCCCCTTGGAGAGGCCTTCCAGCGCCATGTCTTCGCCTCACAAGGGGTGGGTTTCAACCTGTTGACGGTCAGGAAATCGGGACCGTAAGGTGCAGCACCTCGCCACGGAACCGAGCGACCACCGTGCTGGCTTTGACCGAGCTGGTCGTCGGTACATGCCGTTCATGACCGTTCACGCCGACCAGCAGCCGTCCTTCCTCGCTGCGGAGGCTGAGGTCTTCTCGGGCGAGGCCTGGAAGATGAAGTTGGATGGTTTCCTCGTCATTGGCCTGGTCCACCACAAGCGAGCGGTGCAGTTCGTGGTGCAGTGGATCGCCCATCGGATGCGGACCGATGCCCTCAGGCATGGCCTGAAGGTCGCCGTAGAGGACTTGTGCGAGATCACGAAGCCCGTCCAAACCGTGGACTTCGGTGTCCATCAACGGCACGCAGACCGGCGTAAAATCACCGAGCGCCTCCTCAAGTTCTCGGATCCTGCCCTGCTCCTCTGAGCGACGACGTGCCAAGAAGGGGTGATCGAATTCGGGCGTCACACGGTTCACCACGCAGCCCGTGACCGGCAAGCCATGGTGTTGCAGGGCTTCGTTGGCCCGGACGGTTTCGTTTACGCCCATGCGTTCTGGAATGGTCACCAAGGTGAACCGCGTCGTGGACGGGTCTGAAAGAATCCTCCGGATGTGCAAAACACGACGTCGAAAGCGCTCCAGCTCGTCCTTCATCGCGTCGCTCTCCTTTCGCCCGAAGAGCATCGAGCGGATGCCCCCAGAAGCACGCAACAAGCGAAGCAGCCGGTCCGACCACGCGTCGATAAGTTCGGGCAGCGCCAAAAAGCGCAGCGTGTGACCCGTCGGAGCCGTGTCGAACACGACCACGTCCCAACGCAGATCTTCGATGTGCTTCAGCAACTCATCGAAAGCCAGCGCTTCGTCAAGACCGGGCAGGAGGAGGTCAGACGCCTCAACCTCGTTGCCAACATCGGCCGCAGCGCCACCAAGGTCGCCGCCGGCCATGCCCGCCAAGCCAGCGAATGGACCGCCGTTGCCGAGGCCCTGCATCGCTTCGCTCAATTTTGGCATGGCCTGAGCCACGCGGGCTTCCGGGTCCATCTCCAGACCGAAGAGCCCGGGGACACCTTCGACGGGCGTGGGTTCCGGCCCAAGTTCAAGCCCCAACGAGTCCGACGTCGAGTGGGCCGGGTCACTGGAGACCAACAAGACCCGGAGGCCGGCGTCGGCAAGGCGGATGGCGCTCGCTGCAGAGCAGGTGGTCTTTCCGACCCCACCTTTCCCCCCAAACAACAGCAGTCGGGCCATGGTTCCGCTGAGGAACGGGGCCGTTTGAACTTCTCGACGTGGGATGCTTCATCAACGTGAGGGCCTGCCTTGAGCCATGCAAGAGGCCGTGGTCTTCCAGATCGCGGCTCTGCTCGCCCTGCTCGGCATGGGATTGGCATGGCGCGGCGTGATGACGCAGTACGCGGGCTTCTATGACCTGAATCTCGCCTGGAGCCACGTCTTGTGGGGTTTCGTCCTCGGCGCCGTGGTGGCTGCACTCGAATTCCAGACGCTTTTTATCCCGTACTACGAGGTGGTCGTCGGTGGTGCACCTGCTTCCCAGGGGCCAAACCTGTTGGTCTTGCTTTGGTTTGTTTCGATGCATTCAGCCGCCGCACACCTCATCCTCCGACGGGCCAAAGTCCGTGAAGCGAGCGCACAAACGACCTCCGGCTGGGCCCTCGGTGCAGCGATGGGAGGCATGCAGGGCTTGTTCCTGAGCGCACAATTACTCAACGCCGAGGGGACCTTCGACGGTGCGCATCGGTGGCTTGGAGCCGCCGCCTTCGGCTTGTTGTTTCCTCGTCTCGAGGGCACCCTGACCGCCTGGCAAGGCCACTTGATGCTGCAGGGGCGACGCGTTGGTGCCGTCGTTCGGGCAGCAGTGTGGCGTATGGTGCTCCTCAGCCTCGCATACTACGCCTTTTTCCAGCCGCTGATCTGGATGGCGGCAGCCGTGCTCTTGTTGTCCATGGAGCCCCGCGTGAGCGCATGGGTCTGGGACGGCCTCAGTCCGCAAGCGAAGCGGGCCCTGCGGCGTGTTCGAGCGGAACGTGCACGCGAACAGCGCACGCGGGAACGAGAGGAGGAGTAAATCCGCCAAGGAAGCGTTAAACGGCGTCGGTCGGCAGAGAGATGCATGGGCACCTGCCCACACTGCCGTGCGGTCACGCTGCCCGGCGATGCCGTATGCTACACATGCGGTCGATTTCTGAAAGGTGAAGGCAAAGGATACTCCATGCCTAGTGCCCCAAAGCAGCGCGGCGTCGTGGTTGACCAAAAGGGACGCACGCGAAACATCATGAAGCGGCGACGGAACAGGCAGCGTTCGGTGTTCATGCTGGCCTTCGTGATCTTCGCCTTCCTTTCTCCTCAAGCCAGAGAGGCGGCCTTCGGCACCGTGGACAACCTCGACGAATACCTCGCACAATTGCTCGAGGGACCGCTGATCTATCCACAGGAGGCTTCGTTTGGCATACAACGTGATTTTGAGGTTGAAAACCACCTTGATCGACCAGCTTACCTCTTGGAAACCGTTCGACTGCCGCTGAATCTGACCAGCGCACACGGCATGGAGACGGCCATTGACAGCAGCACACCGTTCGCGTTGCAAATACCGGAGAGTTTCGTCGTGACCGTGGCCGGCGAGAGTGTCAATGTCCCCTTGGACGGAACCACGGTCGAACGCGACAACGCATGGACCTCAAGCCAAGGCCATGAGGTCTGGTGGCCCAGTCAAGCGGTCAACGACCAAGAGCACTGTTCCATCACGGCATGCGTCAAAATTCGTCTCAACATGGAGGCTGGCGACGTCGTGCGCTTCACCACCGTCGCACACGTGGCGGTGAAGAGTTACACGTGGTGGGACCATGACCGCGTTGATGCCCGGATTCCGGGTGGCGCGACAGGCATCAACGTTGACCGCTCGGGGACCTTTGATGACTTGGATGACCGGAGGGACGGTCTTCGCGTCGGCCAGTTCACAGACGGCCGATGGTACGACCTCGGCGTGTACGAGAACGGTTCCGACCGAGGCTATGCCATCGATTCCACCGCTCAAATCGTCCAAGAGACAGCGAACCTCATCTCAATGCGCCTTCCTGAGGGACGACAAGACAACGTCTACGCCTTCGCTCGTGCCGCTTTTGACTGGATGCATGAGAACGTGCCCTACGACGATTACGCCCTGAGCACACCACGTTCAGGCCCGACATGCTTGGCCGATGGCACCGGCGACTGCGATGAACAAACCAACGCCTACCTCTCGGTCTTGAGGACCAAGGGCATCCCAGGTTGGTTTGTGTTCGGCGCCCTTGTGGACCCCCTGAGTTTCACCACCTGGGAACTGCACGCATGGGGCTACATCATGCTCCCACTCGATGAAGCGTGGTGCACAGCCAACCTGATCGACGCCAACGATTGCTTCGTGGAGGCCAGCGTTGACGTCGTCAACAACAAGTGGCTCCTCCACACCACCAACGCCTATGTGGATTGGATGGAGGAACCCGATCCTTCTGGTGACGCCATCGCCTCCGCCTACCAGAGCACCATCTTTACCAGAGCCAACGCCAACCTTGGTGAGACCCCGATTGAACGAAACGTACTCATCAGTACGGCAGAAGGCGTCCAGTTGGACGGCGGCTCCTACAGCGTGAACAAACTCTCCGAAGACCTGAGGTGATGACATGCTGGTGGTGATTGCAGGTGCTGGTCGCGTTGGTTTGGGCTTGGCGGAGGCCCTCATCAAGGAACAGAAAAACGACGTCGTGCTTCTCGACATGAATTCGAGGGCGGTAAAGAACGCGCAAGCCTTCGATATGCTGGTCCTGCACGGCGACATGCTCGACCGTCAGGCCTTGGTCGAGGCAGGGATTGAGCGTGCTGACGTGTTCATTGCGGCGACCGACAAGGACGACCGCAACGTGCTCGCATGCGGTTTGGCAAAACATCTGCATGAGCATCGCGGAGGGAAACGTGAGGACCTGTTGACCATTTGCCGCATCCGCGATGAAACCATCCTCGACGAACAGGCTCACGGCGGACTTGCTGCGTGGGCGGAAGTGGACCGGGCCATCGACCCCATCGACGGAGCCATCAGCCGGCTTTCATCCGGCATCCGGGCTTCCTCCTTCGCTGAAGTGATTCCCTTCGACCACGAAGCCTACCTTGTGGAACTCGAAATCACGGAGGACTGTCGCCTCCCCCTGGACGTGCCTTTGGCCGACGTCGAGGTGGAAGCCGGATCTCCTGTGCCGCTGCTCATTGGCCTCAAGCGCAAGGGCACGCGAAGCATCGTGCCCTCCGGCACCACGGTGCTTCGACCAGGTGATCGTATTGCGGTGGCCACGACGGGCCTTGGCTCATTTGACGACCTTGTCCACACCTTCGGACATGACGTGCGCGCTTTCCCGGCTCAGCCAAAGGTGGTCGTGGTCGGTGGGTCAAGGCTTGGCCTACGCATCGCCGAGCATTGGCTGGATGAGGGCGCACACGTGATGATCGTTGAAGGTGATCTCCAAACCGCGAACGCCATCTCCGGCCACCGCATCGGCGGACACCCCGAACTCGAAGTCATCCACGGTGATCACGTTTCGAGAGAAACCATGGAAGAGGTGGGCATGGGCGGCATGGACGTTGCTGTCGGCGCTTTGGACGACGACCACGCCAACATCGCCGCGATGTTGTTCGCCATGGACCTCGGCGTACCCAACACTGGACTGATCCTCAACGACAACGACCTCGTCCACGTCGTGCAGCGCATGGGCATCAGCTTCTCGGTGGACATCACCCGCGTGGCCGTCGACGAGTTGCTGACGCTCGTGCACAGGAAACTCGCTGGGCATTATGCGGTTCTCTCCACGATCCCAAATGTCGTTGGCGTGACTCATGAGGTCACAAAGGCGGCCAAGTTCTGTGGACGACGCATTCGTGAGGGCGGATTCCCCGACTGGATGCGGATCGCCTTCATTCAGCGCAGCGATTCGCATGGACGCTGGTCGTCGCACGACCCTCACCCTGATGAGACCCTGATCGAACACGATCGCTTGATCATCTTCACGTCCCCCGACCACGTCGCCGACGTGGAGAAAAAATTCCGGGTGTGATGCATGCGTTGGGACGTGCTGTACCTCATTCTTGGTTGGACCGTCGGGGCCCTGACGGTCCCCTTGGCCCTCGTCGGCATCGCCACGGCCTTCCTTGATGACGCCCAGATGGCCCTCATCGCGTTCCTCCCGTCCACGCTGCTGGCGATGGGCTCCAGTTGGCTGATGCTGCGCTACGGCACCACACCAGAAACCCCTGACCGCTTACGGGACAGGGAAGCTTTTGCCACCGTGGCCCTAGCATATCCGGTCGTCGTGGCGTTTGGCGCCATGCCCTTTTGGTTGGGCGGCATGTTTCATGGTCCATTTACCGCTGACGTCACCCTTCTTGCCGCGATGGAAGGCCTCATCCATTCCGGGTTTGAAGCGATGTCAGGATTCACCACCACAGGGACAACCATCATCGACGTGTCCACCTCACCGAACTGCTTCGCGAACACCGAGGATTGCATCGGCGCCCAGTCGCGTGGGCTTCTGCTGTGGCGCTCAACCATGCAGTGGTTGGGAGGCATGGGTGTCATCATGCTCAGCATGGTGGTCCTTTCCCGCGTTTTGGGCGGTGGGATGGCCCTCGCACGGGCAGAATTGACCGGCCCTTCCCTCTCTCGCCTGCGCCCCAAGCTTGCGCAAACCGCGCAGGCGTTGTGGATCATGTACCTCGTGCTGACCCTCCTCGAAATTGCGCTGCTCATCGGCCTGACGCCCATGAACACGTTCGAGGCCGTGAATCACGGCTTGACCACGATGCCAAGCGGAGGTTTCTCGACCACCGACGACAGCATCGGTCACTGGGATTCCGCTGCTCTGGAGTCCATCATCTTGGTGTTCATGTTCCTGGCAGGCGTGAACTTCACGCTGCTCTACTTCATCGTCCAGCGGCAACCGGGGAAGATGTGGGCCGATGAGGAATTCAAGACCTACATCGCCTACTTGGTCGGAGCCACGACCATCATCACCGCTGCGCTGTACCTCAAGGGCGGTGACGTGGGGGGCGAACCCTTGCGGAAATCCCTGTTTCAAGTGGTCGCCATCGCCACGTCAACAGGATACGGCACGGCGGATTACATGCTGTGGCCCGTGATTGCACAAATCGTCATCCTGATGTTGATGGTGGTGGGCGCCTCCGCTGGTTCGACCGCAGGTGGCCTCAAGCTGCTGCGGATCAGCCTCGCCGTGAAGGTTGCACGTCGCCAGTTGAACCGACTCACCCACCCAAGGCGCATCCACACCGTTCGGATGAACGGTGAGCAGGTCGAACAGGAGCAAGTCGAATTGATCGTTGGCATGCTGCTCGTCTGGATTCTCCTCTTCGCCGGAGCATCGTTGCTGCTCGCCCTGATCATGGCCCCGATGGGCGAGGACCTCGATGTCTTGACCGTCATTGGCGTGACTGCAAGCGCATTGGGCAACACGGGTCCCGCGATGGGTCAATTCGGACCGGCGGTCACCTGGGCCGCCATGCCAAACGGCGGGCTGATTTTGACGGGGATTTTGATGTGGTTCGGCCGTCTTGAACTCCTGACGGCTGTGATCCTCTTTTCGCCATCCACGTGGCGGGAGCCGGGCGCGAGAAAGAAGGACGTCGACGAAGAAGATCAGAACAGCGTGGTCTGACCGGCCGCAGGCGAGGCCGCTGAATCGTCCTCAGCATCGTCACTCTCAGGCGCTTCAGCCACCGCGCTAGGCGCAGCAGGGTCCTGATCGGATTCACGCTGAAGTCGCTCGCTGAGCACCTCATCATAACGAAGCATGAGGTCCTTGGCCGAGCGACGGCTGGCGGCGAGGCCCGTCAGTGCAACGTGCTCGTTGGAGGTCAGACCGAGACCGATGGACATGTCAAGGTGCTCATGATCACCCATCCCTCCCTCTGCGCTGAGACCGGCGGAGAGGATCGGGAGGAGTTCGGCCCGCATGCCCACCACGCTCGCACCGCAAGCATCACCCAAGGCCTCCGCCACGGAGGCCGTCCTGCTCGCCGTGCGGCGGAGGTGAGCCGGGTAATTCGTGTAGACCTTTTTCTGAACGGGCTCTGAATTGGCCACCGAGGCTGCCAAACTGCTGAGGTGGAGGGACCAGTAGGACGAACGATGCGCGGTGCTAAGGTAGCGTGAGGCTGCTGCTCGGTCCGCGAGGGTCAGGCTTGCCGAAGCACGGTCACGCGACTCTGACTGCGTGAAAACGGACCCGTTGTTCCAGTGGACCCAGTCCACCAACTCAGCGGGATCCTTGTCGAGGCTCGATGCATGACGGACGGCCTCCTCCGCCGTTCGTGATTGGTACACGGAGCCAAGTCCGGGGAAGACACCCATGGTCAAATCACGACCACCGCTCTGAATGCGACCCATGACGACCTCAGCCGTGAGCACGCGGTCAAATCCTTCACACAGGACTTGGAGGTCACGTACCAAAGCCCGCAGGTCACCAGGATTGTGTTTGACGAGGAGGTCCAGAGCATCGCCGTCGAACGTCACACCTTCCTCGCGCAGCACACGACGCGCAATTCGACGGATGGCGTCGTTGGACACCCGGTCGAAGTTGAGCGTCAACACGTGCCGAGAAAAACGGTCACGGGTAGAGCGCCAATTGGATCCTGAGCCCCATAACCGCATCACGTCGTTGCAGGCGAGCACGACGGGTTGACTGGTTTTTTCCAGCAAGCGCAGCAGTTCTGCTTTCCCACCAGAGTCCCCTTTCAACGCCTCTTTGTCGTCGTCATCCATCAGTTGCCCTCGGACACGCGCATCGCTGACGGCGCGCAGCCCGCCCGAGAGGTGGTCCACTTCATCGAGAAGAATGAGGGTACGCTGAGCTGGTTCGTTTGGGTCGTGAAAGAGCGAGCGGTGGGTTGCACCGTGCGTGGCCGCCTTCCGAATCGCTGCTGCGTTGCGGTCGTCGGAGGCGTTGAGCTCGATGACGCTCCACCCCAAGTCCGCCGCAACCGCACGAACGACGGATGTTTTGCCCACACCTGGCGGTCCGACCAGAAGCACGCCGGGCCGCTTTGGTCGGCCGGTCCGCCATTCCTCGAGCCACTCGCGGAGCTTGCTTCGCTGCGCATCGTTGCCCTCGAGTTGGCGTTCGGACGACGGACGATGCCGCTCCGTCCAATCGCTCACGGGCATAACGCCCTCTCGGTTACGACGGTGTATCAACCCGCCGTCATCAGCGAGCAGCGAGACGTCGAACCGCGTCATCAACGGACATCCGCGTTTGTTCTCCCGTGTCCCGATCGCGCCAGGTGACCGTGCCGTCTTCGAGCGACGTGTGGTCGACGGTCAGGCAACACGGCACCCCGATTTCGTCCGCTCTTGCGTACCTTCGGCCGATGGAACCGCTTCCGTCGTAACTGGCCAGCACGCCACGCGTCGCGCAGAGACGACGGTGAATCT
>NZMM01000092.1 GCA_002694585.1 Methanobacteriota archaeon | reverse complement strand
TGGGCTTGCAGACGGCCTGGAGACCGTGCTCGGTACGAGTCCAGACAACGAGGACAGCAACGACGACGGCGTTGACGACCGTCAGGAACTGACGGAGGCTTGAGCATGCTCGAGTTGTACCTGAGCACCTTGTCGTGGTCGCTTGCGGCCCTCATCATCGGCATCCTACTCGGTACGCTCACCGGCCTCATTCCCGGTTTCCACGTGAACAACGTGGCGCTGATTTTGTTGGCGCTCTCACCCGCGCTGCTCGAATTGGGTATTCCCCTCTACGCTGTGGCGGCCATCATCGTCTCGACCGGAACGGTTCATACCTTCCTGAACTACATCCCCTCGGCCCTGATCGGGGCACCTGACGGTGACACTGCGTTGTCCCTGCTCCCCGGCCACCGCATGCTCTTGACCGGGCACGCCACCCGTGGCGTGGCGTGGTCGGCGCGAGGCTCGCAACTCGGCATGCTGCTCTCGCTGCCGCTCATCATCGTGGCCCGCGTCGCCTTCGGTCCAGAACTCGGGCTCTACGACGGCCTACGCTCCATCCTCCCCTTCGTGCTGCTGACGATTTCGCTGCTGTTGCTGGCCACGGAAACCACGCGGCTGGACTGGCCCGACCCAATCCAGCGCATGACCCGAGGGTACCTTGGCGAGAGCAGCCGCATCGCCGGCTTCCTGACCGCAACGGCCTTTTTCCTGCTCGCCGGCATGTACGGCTGGGCGGTCTTTGAATTGCCCGCGACCTCGCCAGTCGGGATGCCCGATGCTTCACTCCTCTTGCCGAGCTTGGCCGGTTTGTTTGGCATCGCCAACCTGCTCGACATCTACACGACCACGTCACACCTGCCGCCGCAGCGTGAAAATTGGACCCTCCCCGACGCCAAGCCGCTGATCTCGCCCTGCTTCTGGTCCAGCGTCGCCGGCGCCTGCATGGGCGTGCTTCCCGGCATGACGGCAAGCCAGGCAACCGTGTTGGTGATGGGTGGACGGAACGTCTCAGCCCGGCTCAAAGGCGGCACGGGCCCTGGCATGGATTGGGAGACGCGGAAGCTTATCGACATGAGCGACGACGAATTGCTCGCCATCGCGTTGGAGGAGGCCGAAGGCGACGGCGAGGGGCCACAAACCCGCCAAGACTTGGAGATCATCGCCATCCTGTCCGCGGTCAACACCGCCGTGACCGTGATGGTCCTCGGTTTCCTGTACATCATCGGGCGCTCGAGGTCCGGTGCGACCCTGGCGCTGAAGATGATGTATCCTGTGGAAACGTGGAGCGCCGTCGAACCCACCTCCGACTTCATTCGACTGCTGACCATCACCGTCGCGGCTGGCCTCGTTGCGGTACCGATGATGCGCCACGTGGGCAAAGCCGTGCTCAGGCTGCACGCCACGATTCCGCTGGGTCACATGGTGCTCGGCGTCATCGTCTTCGTGACCGCTTTGGTCTGGTTTTCCACCGGTTGGATCGGCATCGGGGTGCTCATCGTGGGGACCTTCATCGGACTGCTGCCGCCGCGGATTGGGATCCGTCGAAGCCACGCGATGGGCATCATCCTCGTGCCGATCATGATCTACACCTTTTCGCAACGCTTCGATTCCTTCGGATTCATCTGATGCAGAGGAAGGGATATGGTCCAAGCGCATACCTCCGAGCCATGGCCCAGCGTTCGCTCGCGACCGGACTCGTGCTTCTGCTCCTTCTGAGCACCGGTGGATTGGCACTCAGCACAGCCTCAGCCACCGGTGCACGCAGCAACGTGTGCGCAGGTTCCATCTGCATCAACGAGCTCATTCCCAACCCTGCCGGCTACGACGACGCCACGTATCCCGGCGGCGAGTGGGTCGAGTTGGTCAACGAAGGCTCCTCCTCCGTGGACGTGCGCAACTGGGCTTTGGTCAACGAGGCCAGCAAAACGCTGACCCTCGACGCCGCGACCATTGTCGACTACGACGCGGCCGACAGCGCTTCCTACACCATGGCGCCGGGCGATTACCTCGTGGTGGCACGCAACGGCGCGGCCGACTTCTTCCTCGGCAACTCGGGCTCGCGCAGCCTCGATTTGCGCAACACGCAGGGTTTCTCCCAGCCCCTCGCCACGTGGACGGGGTCCTCCTCCGGCACCAGTTACGAGCGCGACGCCGTGACCCCCACCAACGACTACGTGCCGACCAACGCCCCCACACCAGGCCAAGCCAACAACCAGACCCCAACGCTGGAGATCGTCCCTGGACCCTTCCACATCACCGAGGTGATGCCGAACCCGTGGCCCAGCGCCGACAACGCGACGTGGCCGGGCGGCGAGTGGGTTGAGATTTACAATCCGGGCACGTCGAGCGTTGATTTGACCGATTGGACCATTGACGATGCTGCCCTCAACACACTCCGCCTCGACGGTGTTAGCACGTACCTGGCCGACGGAACCACGACGACCGTGCTGCCGGCCGGCACGCGAGCCATCGTCGCCTTGAACGGAACGTCAATGCTCAACAATGCGGTGGAACAACTCGACCTGCTCTGGCCCAACGAAACCATCGCTCAGCGCCTCGAATGGACCAGAGCAGAGCCCGGATTTGGCCTTCAGCAAATCGTCAACACCTCATGGGGACTTGCGGCTTACCCCACGCCCTTCGAAGCCGAGCCCGACCAGATTCCAAACCTGACCCGGTTGGCCGCTGACGTGCGCTTCGACGAAATTTTGCCCGTCGCCAGCGATGAAGGCGGCGCGGAGGGCGACACGGAGTGGATCGAACTCCACAACGCCGGAGCGACCGCCGTGGACATCGCAGGATGGAGCGTCCGAGGTGGGCTGAACAACATCACCACGGTGAGCACGAGCAACATCGTGCACAGCGGAACCGGAACCGTGCTCGACGCCGATGCGCGGGCCCTCATCCACATGACGGGCGACCATCGGTTGTGGAACTTCACCGACGTGCTCCGCTTGGTGGACGCCACCGGAGCCCTCGTGGACACCGCCCATTGGTTCACTGCCCCCACGATGGACGTCAGCCTGGTGCGCGACAGCGATCCGACCTCGCCGTGGATTCCGACAGCGACGCCGACGCCCGGGACCAACGGCAGTGCTCCCGAAGACGCCCCGCTGCTGCGCTTCTCCGAACTGATGCCCGATGTGGCCGGGGACGACGATGCGGCGTGGCCCAACGGCGCATGGATTGAACTCATCAACCACGACGACGAAACGATCGACCTCGACGGCTGGGGCTTCGTGGCGCCGGGCCGCTCCATGACCATTGCCGCTGGCCACCTGCCGCTGGCCACCTCAACCTCGCTGGCACCCGGCGAGGTAGCCCTCGTTTCGCTCGGCACTGATCTTGTGTTGGACGGGACGAGCGAAGACATCGTGGCCTTGGTGACCCCCGACGGGCGCGCCGTGGAAGAAGTTGGCTGGCTTGAGGTCCCAGAGGGTGAGTCGCTCATCCTCGCCAACAGCAGTCACGCTGGAGCCGGCCCTGACGGCCTGAACCGTGGCGTCGGCCCGGGCTGGGACCTCAGCGCTTGGCCCACGCCCGGCGAGGTCAACCCGATCTGGCCGGCGTGGACGGACGGGAACGTGTTGCGGATGATGGAGATCATGCCGAGTTGCCCCGATGGGACGCCTGCTGGCACCTGGGTCGAGGTCATGAACGTTGGAAGCGCCGACACCAACGCCAGCCGCTGGCGGCTTGTCGACGCTGAAGGGCGCTCATGGTTCGTCCGAGCGGACACCTGGTGGACGCCCAACGCCACGGGCTTCGTGCTCGCGCCCAACGAGCGCGGCCTCATTTTGCTGGAAGAGCAAGCGGACGTGCTCGGCACCGTCGTGCTGCACGACCCCGACGCCTCGAGTTCCTCGCAAGCCGACCTTGGCGACCTCACGGCCATTCAATGCCGGAGCTTCATCGATCTGCTCACACCCGCGCTGAGCCCGTGGGCCACGCCGGGGCAACCTGAGCCCGATACGACGGAGATGGCGGGTCCAGAGGACCTCCATTTCACCGCCTTGATGCCCGCAGGCAGCCTGGACGATACGAACGTCGAATTCTTCGAATTGCGCAACTCCGGCACCAAGCCCGCGGTGCTTGACGGTTGGATCCTTGAACGGGTGACCTCCGCCACCAACGCCTTCCAAGCGACCATCAACGACCTTCGCATTGAACCCGGATCCTCGGTGACCTTCAGCGCGGACGCCAACGGCCTCGCAGACCTGTGGGACGGCGAGGTCGTCAACATGACCGACCACCTTAGCGCGGCCATCTTCCTCAACGACGGCGGCGGCGCTGTGCGTTTGCTGACCCCCATTGGTGCCATCGCCGATGCCGTGGTGTGGGGCGATGGACCGGTCAATGTGGACGGATGGAACGGCGTTTCCGTCGTCCCACCGCTGACAGGACTGGACCATCTGGTGTACCTGCGTGGGGACGGCTGCGGGCAGAGCACCGACACCGACACCGCCGAGGATTGGAAACTCCGCTGGACGCGGCTCGGCGCGGCCACGCCCTGCGTGGACGGCACCGTCTCCGACCTCTCCGACATGCGCCCCCTCATCGCGCC
>NZMM01000091.1 GCA_002694585.1 Methanobacteriota archaeon | reverse complement strand
CTCGTCGTCGGCCATCGAGTCCTCGGACTCGTGGTCGTGGTCTTCGTCTGCTTCGTGGTCGTGATCTTCGTCGCCGGCGGGTGCCGTCGTCGATGTCGAGGTCGACGTCGCGTCGACCTCGGCGGCGGTGTCGTTGTCATCATCGGCGCAGGCAGCAGCGAACAATGCGAGCACAGCCAGAAGAGAGATGAGCTTTGAGCGCATCGTCATGGTGGTTCCTCCTGTGGCTCGAGCTGGTCGGGCACGAGCGACAGCGAACCGCCTTCTCAGGAGCCCCCTCTCGCACGAGCCTCCCCTTCCTCGAGGGTTGGTTCGTTGACGTTCACCGTCAGGCGACCGGACTCGTCCACCCCCGAGAGCGTGGCATTACCGTTGCGGGACAGTTCCGGAATCTCACCGGAATTCGCTGCTGGCGAACGAGCGCAGTCTAGAAGGAAGTGGCGGGAGCCAGGCGGTTCATTGCCTCGACCGCTTCGACGACGATGCGCTGAATCAACTCGTCGCACGTCGGAAGATCGTCGACGACACCGACGCACTGGCCGGTCGGGAGGATGCCGACTCCGATCTCGCCGTCGACCATCGTGGCCTTGGTCAGCATCGGAGCGTTGGCCGCCATGGCGAGCTGCGCCCAGGAGAGATCCTGATTCTTTTTCATGGCGAGACCTTCACGGAGCAGGTCGCCGAGCGAGGTGGCGGTCATCTTCCGGAAGCGCAGGGCATTTAGCGCCGCCTTCGGGAAGCGGGTGAGGCCGGCCTTTTCAAGCGATTCGACCATCTCGGTGCGGATCACCCGCTGGGGCGCACCGTCGATCGCGGTGGAGACAACCGTGCCGGTCACCGGCGTGGCGAGATACGCCTGCTTGACCTCCTCAGGGACTTTGGAGTCCGCGGTGAGCAGGAAACGCGTGCCCATGGCGATGCCGTCAGCGCCCCACGCGAGGGCAGCGGCGAGTCCCCGGCCATCGTGAAAGCCACCGGCAGCGATGACGGGAATGTCGACGGCATCAATCACCTGCGGCAAGAGCAGCGACGTCGGTACCGAGCCGGTATGCCCACCACCTTCGCCGCCCTGGCACAGCACAGCGTCGACGCCCCACTCGGCGACCTTTTCGGCGTGACGACGGGCGCCGACCGTGGGCATGACAACGAGGCCTGCCTCCTTCAGCTTGACGACCATGTCCGGTCGCGGCGCCTGGGCGAAGGATGCGACCTTGACCTCTGCGGAAATCAGATGATCGACCCGCTGTTCGATGTCGACGGCGTCGGTTCGAAGGTTCACGCCGAAGGGCTTGTCCGTGCGCTCGTGCACCTCGTCGATCGCCTCGACCATCTCGTCGAAGGTCATGGTGGCGGCGGCGAGAATGCCGAGTCCGCCGGCGTTGGCGGTGCCGCTGACGAGTGATGCGCCGGCGACCCAACCCATGCCGGTCTGCACGATCGGGAATCGAACACCGAAGAGTTCGGTTGCACGGGTCTGCAGACGAGGATCGACGGTGTCGGTCATGAGCAAGACCCTACGACGTAGGGTGCGGGTACGAGGAATGCGGCGCCGGCCTCCGGCTCCCACCCGACACCGTGCCGAGGAGGTGACATGACACGACGACTGACGGAGTTCAGCCACGGCGCTGGTTGAGGCTGCAAGCTCGCCCCTGGCGAACTGGCGCAGGTCGTGCGCCGTCTCACTCCACCTGATTCACCGAACCTGCTCGTTGGGGCGGCCAGCGGCGACGATGCTGCGGTCTACCGCCTCTCTGACGAACGCGCCCTCGTCGTCACCGCCGACTTCATCACGCCGGTGGTCGACGATGCGCGCGACTGGGGCCGAGTCGCTGCCGCGAATGCCGTCAGCGACATCTACGCGATGGGGGGCACTCCGCTCCTCGGGCTGAACCTCGTGTGCTGGAACACCGAGGAACTCTCAAACGACCTCCTCGGCGATGTGCTGCTCGGAGGTCAGGACATTGCGCACGAGTGCGGCTTTGTCGTCGCTGGTGGGCACACGGTCGACGACCCCGAACCCAAATTCGGCATGGCGGTCGTGGGCGAAGTCCATCCCAACAAGATGCTCACCAATGCCGGCCTCCGGGCCGGCCAGTCGCTCGTTCTCACCAAGCCGCTCGGCATCGGCATCATCACCACCGCTCAGAAGCGCGATGTCGTCGACGCCGCCACGATGCAGGCCGCCATCACCTCGATGACCACCACGAATGCTGGGGGCGCCGCCGCGGCGGTCGCGGCCGGGGCCTCAGGGGCCACCGATGTCACCGGCTTCGGTCTGCTCGGCCATGCTGGCCGTATGGCGCAGGAATCCGGGGTCGGGCTCGAGATCGTCGTCGACGACGTTCCCGTGATTGTGGGTGCCACTGCGCTCGCGGCCGACGGCGTGGTGCCCGGCGGCACCGGCCGGAACCTGGCCTGGATTGAGGAGTGGCTCGACATCGGTGCCGGCGTCGATGAGCTCGACGTGACGATCCTCGCCGACGCCCAGACATCGGGTGGCCTCGTCTTCGGGGTTGATCCCGATGCGGCCGACGATGTCGTCGCCGGCCTGGTCGCCGACGGACACACCGCTGCAGTCATCGGCCGCGCCGTCAATGGCAACGGCCGAATCGCCCTTCGCCGATCCTGATCGTCGCCCGTTCCTCGGCAGAGTTCATACCTTTCTTGCGAGAGCATAACTATCTAGTTGACTTCATCAATGAATGACTTAGCCAAGTTCTTGACCTAGTCCAGAATCTGTGCTGTGATCTTGTTCGTGAACGACTCGAACGCCGTCGACCTCGCCGACAAATTGCGAGATCAAGGCCTCCAAGTCACCGCTCAGCGCATCGCCGTGATGGAAGCCTTGGCTGGCAACCCGCACGCCACCGCTGAGGACATCACCGAGACCGTTCGCAACAAGCTGGGATCGATCTCCCGTCAGGCCGTGTACGACACACTTGGGGTCTTCGTCGAGAAGAACCTCCTGCGTCGGATACAACCCGCAGGATCGGTTGCCCGCTACGAGGACCGGGTTGGAGACAATCATCACCATCTCGTTTGCCGAGGGTGTGATCTGATGTATGACATCGATTGCGCCGTCGGCGCGACCCCGTGCCTCACCGCAGACGACGACCATGGTTTCCTCATCGACGAGGCCGAGGTCGTCCACTGGGGCTTGTGCCCCGCCTGTCAGACCTGATCTGACTGGAGCTTGTCTCCACTCGCAGTCCATCGCAGAAACCCGTACGGAGAGATACCAATGTCTGAAGCAAAGTGCCCGTTCCCCCATAGCGATGTGGGGTCGGCGGCCAACCAGAAGTGGTGGCCCAACCAGCTCAACCTCAACATTCTCAACGAGAACAATCCGAACAGCGACCCAATGGACGCGGATTTCGACTACGCAGCCGAATTCGCGTCGCTCGACTACGACGCGTTGAAAGCCGATCTCGCCACGCTGATGACCGACAGCCAGGACTGGTGGCCTGCGGACTATGGCCACTACGGCCCGTTCTTCGTCCGCATGACCTGGCACGCTGCGGGCACCTACCGCACCCACGATGGTCGCGGCGGTGGCGGCACCGGCCAGCAGCGCTTCGCCCCGCTCAACAGCTGGCCCGACAACGGCAACCTTGACAAGGCCCGCCAGCTCCTCGAGCCGATTAAGAAGAAGTACGGGCGCAAGATCAGCTGGGCCGACCTCCTGATCCTCGCAGGCAACGTCGCCATGGAGACGATGGGCTTCGAGACATTCGGGTTTGCTGGTGGCCGCAAGGACGTGTGGGCACCCGAAGAGGTCTACTGGGGTCCCGAGGACGTCTGGCTTGAGGACGAGCGCTATAGCGGCGACCGCGAGCTGATGGAGCCACTCGGCGCCGTCCAGATGGGTCTCATTTATGTGAACCCTGAGGGCCCGAACGCCAACCCTGACCCGGTTGCTTCTGGCCGCGACGTTCGCGAGACCTTCCGTCGCATGGCGATGAACGACGAAGAAACGGTTGCTCTGGTCGCTGGCGGGCACGCATTCGGCAAGATGCATGGCGCTGGCCCTGAAGGTGACGTCGGTGCTGAGCCCGAGGGTGCCCCGATGGAACAGCAGCTTCTTGGCTGGAAGAACTCCTTTGAGTCAGGTGTCGGCGTGCACGCCACCACCTCGGGGTTCGAGGGGGCGTGGAACTCCACCCCGACCACCTGGGACAACAACTACCTCGAGACACTGATGGACAATGACTGGGAGCTCACCGAGTCTCCCGCCGGCCACAAGCAGTGGCACGCTCCGGCGCTCGCCGGCACCGTTCCGGATGCAGGCGGTCGCGAAGGCGTCATGCACACCCCGCAGATGACCACCGCTGACATGTCCATGAAGATGGACCCGATCTACAACGAGATCAGCCAGCGTTTCAGGGATGATCAGTCGCTACTTGACGATGCCTTCGCTCGTGCCTGGTTCAAGCTGACCCACCGCGACATGGGACCCAAGGTTCGGTACCTCGGCCCCGAAGTCCCGCAGGAGGAGCTCCTCTGGCAGGATCCCATCCCGGCTGGTACCGAGCTCAACGCCGAGCAGATCGCTAGCGCCAAGGCTGCGATTCTCGAGTCGGGCGTCAGCATCACCGACCTGGTCTTCGTCGCTTGGGCCTCAGCCTCGACCTATCGCCAGTCTGATCACCGGGGCGGTGCCAACGGCGGCCGCATCCGTCTGAGCCAGATGAGCAACTGGGAGGCCAACAAGCCCGAAACACTCCGTCAGGTGCTCTCGGCGCTGGAGAACGTCCAGTCGAGCCTCGGCTTCGACGTTTCGATGGCCGACCTGATCGTCCTAGGCGGTACCGCCGCAGTGGAGTCTGCCGCCGCTGCGGGTGGCGTGCAGATCGGTGTCGGCGTCTCCACCGGTCGTGGCGACGCCAGTGAGGAGCAGACCGAAGAAGAGAGCTTCGCCTGGCTCGAGCCCCGCTGGGATGGCTTCCGCAACTACCTCGGGAAGGGCAACGCCGACGTCGCTGAGCACCTGCTCGTCGATAAGGCTCACCTGCTCGGGCTTACCGCCCCGGAGATGGCCGTCCTTGTCGCCGGTCTCCGTGTCCTCGGTGTCAGCACCGACAACCACGGTGTGCTCACCGACCGTGTCGGCACCCTCAGCAACGATTTCTTCGTCAACCTGATGGACATCGGCACCGAATGGTCCGATTCCGCCACCAGCGAGGGTGTCTTCGAGGGCAAGGACCGGGCGACCGGCGAGGCCAAGTGGACCGCTACCCGCAACGATCTCGTGTTCGGTTCGAACTCGATCCTGCGGGCGATCGCCGACGTCTACGCCGCCGACGATGCAGGCGACAAGTTCGTGGCTGACTTCGCCAAGGCGTGGGCCAAGGTCATGGACGCAGATCGCTTCGATCTGGCCTAAACCCGATGCGGGCTCCGCCCCGCCGCAAACTCAAGAACGCCCCGTCGGCTGGCTCCTACCAGCGGCGGGGCGTTCGCCGTTCCCGCCGGGAAATGCCGGCACCTACCGCAGCGGTCGGGCGTCAAGCCCTCGAACGGCGAGATTGAACTCGATCAGGTTGTCGAGGCTGACCGTCGACCGGCCGGTGATGTCTTCGTCACAGCAGGCGAGCACCACCGACCCCTCGACCATCTGCTCGATCGACTCGACCTGTTCTGGTCGCAACTTCGTGCCGGCGAGCTTGGCCGCGCCTTCCGAGAGCACGGCTGCGCGTGGCTGCACGGCGTTGACCCGCACACCACTGCCGTACAGTTCCGCGCCGAGGCCATTGGTGAGCCGGTCGAGCGCCGCTTTTGACGCGCCATAGATCGCAATGGTGGTGCCCAGACTGCCGACCTCGAAGGGTGGGCCATCCCAGGGGCGGGCGGTGCCGCTCGACAGGTTGAGGATCCAGCCCTCCCCTGCCTCGATCATCGACGGCAGCACCGCCTGGGCCAGGTCGAGCGGCGCGTGCACGTTGGCCTCGAACGTGAGATGGCGACGCTTCAGCGGATAGTCGGCCATTGGTTGATAGATCGCCGCCGCTGCGTTGTTGACCAACACGTCGATCGACCCGCCGAGACCCTCGACTGCTTCCCCGACCAGACGCTCCCGGTCGTCGGTGCGGGTGATGTCGGCGACGATGACCACCGAGCGAGCGCCGTTTGCCTCACAACGCGCCGCAGTCTCCTCCAGTGAGCCCTCAAGTACAGCGTGTTCCGACCGAGTTCGAGCGACGAGCGCCACATCGGCACCCTCGGCGGCAAGCCGTTCAGCGATACCGGCCCCGATGCCGCGGCTGGCGCCGGTGACCAAGGCCCGGCGTCCCTCGAAGCGGCGCAGGCGAGTGTCGTTTGGGTCCTCCGTCATGGCCGCACACTACGGTGCAGGCTCGTGTTCAACCTCACCGATCGCACTGCTCTCGTCACCGGCGCGGGCCGGGGTGTCGGCCTCGGCATCGCCCGGGTGCTGATCGATGCGGGCGCTCACGTCTACGTCAACGACCTCGAACCCGACCGGGCGATGACTGCGGCAGCGGATCTCGGCGAACGAGCACTCGCGCTCCCCTTCGATGTCACCGATCTCGAGGCCGTGACCACATCCCTCGCTGCCGTCGCCCCGGTCGACGTGCTGGTCAACAACGCCGGCATCCCGCCCAGCATGCGTCCCCTGCCCTTCCGGCAGACGACCCCCGACGATTGGGCTCCCTTTCTCGACGTCAACATTGTGGGCGTTCTCAACTGCACACGTGCCGTGATCGACGGCATGTGCCAGCGAGGCCACGGACGAGTCATCACGATCTCATCCGGCTCCGGCACTCATGGACAAAGCATCGGCGTATCCCTCTACGGTGCCGGCAAGGGGGGCGCGATCTCGTTCATGCGACACCTTGCGCTCGAGACCGCCCGTGACGGGGTCACCGCCAACACCCTCGCTCTCGGCCTGATGGAACGCGAGGACGGGCCAAGCGAGATCACCGAGAAGATGGCCCGCATGATCCCTGTGGGCCGAACCGGAACGCCGGACGACATCGGCTACGCCGTCACCTTCCTCGCCTCCGACGAGGCGGCGTGGATCACCGGCCAGACCATCGCCGTCAACGGCGGCTCCACCACCAGCTGACCCACATATCCACGAGGACCACACCATGGATCGCGAAAAACTCGACAACCTCCACGACCTGACCGGTCGGGTCGCCATCATCACCGGTGGCACCCGCGGCATCGGCAAGGCGATCGCTGAGGGGTTCGGAGTCGCCGGGGCCAAGATCGCCGTGGCGAGCCGAAAGGCCGACGCCTGCAACGCCATGGTCGCGCACCTCGCCGAGATGGGAATCGAGGCGATCGGCGTTCCCACGCACATGGGCGAGCTCGACTCGATCTCGAACCTGGTCGATGAGACGGTCGCGGCCTTCGGTCGCATCGACATTGTCGTCAACGGCGCCGCCAACGCGCTGGCCTTGCCACTCGGTCATCTCACCGAGGAGGCGTGGAGCAAGTCGCTCGATACGAACCTGCGGGGGCCAGCGTTCCTTGTCGAACGGGCGCTGCCCCATCTTGAGGCGTCCGGCAATGCGGCGGTGCTCAACATCATCTCGGCGGCGGCGTTCCTGTTCAACCCGAGCGGCGCCATGTATTCCGCTGGTAAGGCCGGGCTTCTGGGACTCACTCGGTCGATGGCCGCAGCGTTCGCGCCGAGCGGCATTCGGGTCAACGCCCTGGCTCCCGGCACGGTCATGACCGACATGGTGATGAACAACCCACCCGAAGCAGTCGAGTCGATGCAGAAGGCGGCGTTCATGCGGCGTGGCGCGGATCCCGACGAGATGGTCGGCCCGGCGCTGCTGCTGTGCTCTGACGCCGGCAGTTTCATCACCGGCCAGGCACTGATCGCCGACGGCGGCCTCACACCGCACTAATCGTCGCGACGTGCGGCGCTCCGCGTGTCAGTCGCCGAGGGCCTGCTTGGTGGTGGCGGTGACCTTGCGGATCAGAGGCTCGAAATGCTCAAGCGGGTACGTCTCGGCGTCGGGGTCGAAGGCCTGCTGATCCCAGTCGTCGGTGAACTCGGCACACAGCGGCCACCAGGACTCGGTCTGGTCGTACTTCGTGTAGCGCAGATCGGTGGGGGCACCGAAGTGGCCGTAGTAGTGCTTCCCCTGGAAGTCCTGGTGATTGAGGATCGCCTTGTAGACGTCGTCGCGCACGTAGGGCTTGATCATCTCCGCCGAGATGGCGCCGTGGTTGGGCACCGAGATCGCCTTGCCGACGTCGTGCATGAGCGCACCGAAGATCATCTCGTCGTCGGCGCCGGCCTTCTCGGCCATCGTCGCCGTCTGCAGGCAGTGCGTGAGCTGATCGGTGATGAAGCCATCGCTGATCTCGGCGAGTGACTCGAGCAGCATGATCATCCGGTCGGCGACCCGACCCTGGTTCTCGAATGTCCGGGCGCCGATGTGGGCCCACTGCTCGGCAGTGGACTCGTCCATGCGGCGGAAACTGTCGGGATTCGCATCGGTGATGGCCATGCCGCGATGGTACTCCGGCTCTAGGGTGCAGGCCATGAGGAGCTGTGACGTTGTCGTGATCGGGGGCGGGATTGCTGGCGTGTCCGCCGCTGCCCGACTCGCCGAACAGGGAGCGTCGGTCGTGCTGGTTGAGGCCGAAGCGACCTTGGCATTCCACACGACTGGGCGATCGGCGGCGCAGTACCTCGAGAATTACGGCAACGACGAAGTCCGCAAGCTCACCCTCGCGTCGAAAGCGTCGCTGCTCCCCTTTCTCGGCCCCAGACCGGAACTCATGGTCGGGCGTGAACCGCGCGTGGAGGCACTCAAGGCCCAGGTCGAGCACGCCAAGACGCTTGTCCCGACAACCGAGTTCCTCGATGGTGATCAGGCCCGGGAGATCCTGCCGATCCTGCGGCCCGAGATTGCCGGGGCGCTGTGGGAACCCGACTCCAAAGACATCGACGTCGCGAGCTACCACCAGAACTTCGTACAGCGCTTTCGCGCTGCGGATGGCACGATCCACACATCGGCGCCGGTGCGCTCACTTGAACGCACCGAGGGCTCGTGGCGAGTCGTGGCCGGCGAACACACGCTCGCAGCGCCGGTGGTGGTCAACGCCGCAGGGGCTTGGGGCGACCGGATCGGCGAACTTGCGGGCGCTCAGCCTCTCGGTCTGCATCCGCTGCGCCGCACCATTGCGATCGCGGCGATCCCCGAACACTTCGACGCCGACGAGGTCCGTCGTTGGCCGATCACTGCTTTCCAGCCTGATGACCGCAGCGGCATGATCGGCTACTGCAAACCGGAACCGGGCGGCCTGCTCGTGTCGCCGGCCGACGAGACGCCCTCGGAACCGTGCGATGCGAAGCCTGAAGAACATGATGTCGCGCTTGGCCTTCATAACCTCGCAGCGTTCACGACCCTTGAGGTTCGTCATGTCCGCTCGACGTGGGCTGGACTGCGTACCTTCACCTCGGATCGCACGCCCGTCAGTGGATACGACCCGGCCGTCGATGGCTTCTACTGGCTGGTCGGTCAAGGCGGCTACGGCATCCACACCGCTGACGCCCTCGCCCAAGCCACCGCAGCGAATATCGGCGACGCAGCCTGGCCCGATCGGCTGATTGAGTTGGGGCTGACGCCATCTCATGTGGCAGCGGACCGCCCTGGTCTCGCTGGTCCGCTCACCGACGGGTACTGAGCCGCAGCTGCCGTAGCTCCTGTTCAGATGCGGGTGTGTTCGTCCATCAGATCGAGCAGCTGCTCGAGATGGCGTCGCTCGGTCGACTCAACACCGATCGACACCCTCGCCATCCATCCGCCATCGAGCAGCGACGGGGACAGAAAGGCGGCGCCCGAGACGTTGACATCACGGACCCAGCGCTGATTGTGACCGCTGACCGCTGCCGCATCACCCTCGAGCTCAGCGGGTGTGTGGCGAACACACACGGTCTGGAGCCGCACCGGAGCCACGACGTCCCAACCCGGCTTCTCGGCGATGCGTTCGGCGAACCACTGTGCGTTGTCAAGGTCGCGCCGGAGTCGCTGACGGATCGCCTCCGGACCATCAAGTCGGAGTTGGTACCAGAGCTTGAGCGCTCGGAAACGGCGCCCGAGCGGGATGCCCCAGTCGCGGTACTGGGTGGCCTCCCCGCCGGCGGTCGACTGCAGATAACTCGGGTTGGTCGACATCACCCGGATCAGGTGCTCCGGATCTCGCAGGTACAGCAGCGATGTGTCGAGGATGGTGCCCATCCACTTGTGGGGGTTCCACGAGATCGAGTCTGCGTCCTCAATCCCTGCGAAGAGATGGCGGTACTCGGGCAGGAGCATCGCCGAGCCGGCCATTGCGGCATCGGCGTGGATCCATGCGCCGTGGCGGCGAGCAATATCGATGATCTCCGGCAACGGATCGAATGCCGTCACGCTGGTTGAGCCAAGCGAGGCGACCACGATCGTTGGCACACCCCCGGCAGCGACATCAGCGGCCATAGTCTCGGCCAACGCATCGGACCGCATGTCTCGGCTGACCGGATCAACGTCGATCACCCGGATGTCGTCGGCGGCGAAGCCGGCGAGCAGGGCACCCTTCCGCACCGACGAGTGAGCTTCGCTGGTGGTGTAGACGTGGAGTCGTTTACCGAAGCCGAGCACTCCGCCCCCGGTCTGGGCGTGGCCGGTGGCCTGCTCGCGGGCCGCCAACATGGCGACGAGGCAGGCAGTCGAGGCCGTGTCCTGGATGACACCAGACCACGCATCGCTGAGTCCGGTCAGCTCACGAAGCCAGTCGACCACGACTTCCTCAACCTCGGTGAGGCTGGGTGACGATTCCCAGGAGATGCCGAGCGAGGCGAGGCCCGACGATGCGAAGTCACCCAGGATCGACGAAAGGCTTGCGTTCGACGGGAACCAGCCGAAGTGCATCGGATGCTGCACCTCGGTGATCCCCGGAGCGATGATCGATTCGAGATCGGCGATCAGCTCACTCGCCGAATCTCCACCCTGCGGCGGTTGGGAGGGCAACGCTCGCCGAATGTCGCCCGGGTCGACGGGCGGCCGCACGGGACGATCTTCGATCGCGACACGACGGTCGACCAGCCAGTCGATCAGTTCGTGAGCGGCGGCGCGGAATTCCTCGGGGGTCATGGCGAGGAGCCTAGGGCCCGCACTGATTTCCGAGGACCCGAGCGATCAGGTCGGTGGAAAGATATCGGCCGGCCACGATCCGCGTCGCTCCGCCTCGTGAGGCACTGCGGTCGTCATCATGGGCAAATCAGGGGTCACCGGTGAGCTCAGGGACGATGTCGCCACACCACACAACATCGAACTCTTCGGTACCGCCACAGGTAGCTGCGACGTCAAAGTACGCAGCGTCTTCGAACCCGACTGTTGCCATCCACAACGTGTCGCAGGCATCACCATCAGCGCCAAGACACGCATCATGCAGGTCGTCGAGGAACGGATCGTCCCCATACTGCAGCGGATTCATCGTTCCGAACTCCTCGACGCAGTAGCGGTCAGTCTCGACGCGATCCCCACACGTTGCGCCGAAGTCGGAGTACTCACCGCCGACAGGGAGGTACTGATCCAGGTCGTAGAGGCTGTCGCATGCCCAGTAGCGCTCGTCGGCGCAAAGGTCCCAAAGCGAGTCTGCGATTTCGTTGGTTCCATATTCGAAACCATCGCATGTCAAGGCAGCCTTCGGTTCGGCCTGCTTTGCCTGCTCGATGAAGTCGCCCAGACGGTCATAGGTGTAGCTCTGTCCATTCGTCTGACCTGAAAGCTCTGCGTCGACGAATTCCGTGACAACACCGATGATGTGCCCATCAGCGGTGAGAAGGGGCCCGCCGCTGGAGCCATAGTCGCTGCTCTCATCTGAGACCACACCAATCCTTCTGCCATCTTCGACAATGAACGACAGAAGAGTTCCGGGACTGACGGCATACTCGTTGAACGGAGCCGGGTAGCCGAGGCTGATCACCGGGTCGCCCTCACGCAGCGTGTCAAGGTCCACCCATTCGAGATGGGCGTCGAGCGGTTCCTCGACGGACAGCACGGCAACGTCAAGCTCAACGCTCGAATCGAGGACGCGTGCGGCAACCCTTCGACCATCTCGGCGAGCCAGGAACGGTGCCATGTCGTCTTGAACAACATGTTGGTTCGTCACCACGATGGTTTCAGATACGGCAAACCCCGACCCCGTCGCGTAATTCGCGCAGGCACCTGTTTCGACCATCCAAACGGCATCGCTGAACTGCGCACCAACCGCCGCCGGAGTCAACTCGACCATGCCGTTCGAATCGGCCGACGCTGGCTCCGCTTCCTCGATGCGGACAAGCGCTTCTTCCAGTTCCTCGATACGGTCAATCGCTGCGTCAAGCTCGTCGGAAGAAGCACCGCTGCCGCTGCCACAGCCCGTCAAAGTCACTGCCGCAATCAGACAAACAGCTGCGGATTTCATGGCAGGAGAATAGCCAAAGCCGCGCCCACGCCGCCCGACGAACAACTAGAGGTTCATCGCGTCGGTCGCTCAACCCACCCCAAAATGGCGAGAATCCCCGCCGAAGCAGGGATTCTCAGGGGTCGGACTGAAAGGATTTGAACCTCCGACCTTCGGTCCACCAGACCGACAAAGAACACCCCGGCAAGAAGCAACGACGCCGGGGGATCCTCGCCCCGTCAACTCCCCAACGGCAGCACCTCGGGCCGCCCACCCAATCGCCAAGCGCTGCCGACTCGGGTTACGAGCAACTGATGCCCGTTGGCGTCACCGTGATGGGATACCAGCCCGATTCGTTGCCAGCGGCGTCGCCGAACGTCACAGCGATACCGATCTCCGCACCGTCCGGCACTGGAAAGACCCCCATCGACCATGTTGTTGGATCGGTGGTGTTGAGATCGAAGACGCTGCCCAAAGACGCCGGAGAACCGTCAATCGTGGTTTTGGCGACACGTTGAAAGCCGCTCCCCTCGTCGACGTACACACGGATCGTCTCGATATCCGTCGGATCTGACGGGGCATCAAAGGCCAAAAGCACTTCCATACTGCCCCCACCCATACCGAGACAAACCAAACCTGTAGGAGCTTCTGGCGGTTCGTCATCGTGAGGCAGGGATGTTGTTGTCGTAACGGTCACAGGGGGCACAGTCGTCGTTTCGGGAATCGTCGCTGTCGACGACTCGGTCGTCGTCGATGGCGTATCCGTTGTCGTGGGGGACGCAGTCGTTGAAGAAGCCGCCTCCACAGTGCCAGCTCCCTCTGCACTGGTGTCGCCCGAACTGCTGCAACCAGCGACGCACAGGACCGCAACTGCAGCGACCAGTGTTCTGAAGGCCCGATTTGCTCGCTGCGTCGGGTAGGGATTCATCATCTGACTCACTTCTCTATTTGACTGTCTTTGAAGTCTGGGTGAGGGGCTGCCCTAACGTCAATCGCTCGCTGGCTTTGTTCCCGGTCTGTTGTGTCCCTACCCCTCTAGTGGCAGATGTCGACGACCAAACGAGGCGGGCCCGTCAGTGTGAAGACGTTGAACGGGCGTTTCGTCTGGGTGGATACGTACCAGGTCACGTAGCCCTCGTAGTCCCCCGCCATCTCCGCCTCGACGAGATTGCCGGCGCCAATGGTGCTGCCAAAGAATTCCTGCGGTCCCTGGTACCAGGCCTCGGGATACGTCACCCACCCGGCTGATCCGAGATAGCGAACTTCGAGGAACTCATCGCCTTCCATGTCGACCGGCTCACCAGATCCGTCATGAAGTGGTGACCCGAAGATCCAGCTGACGCTCCACCCATTCGGGGTTCGTCCGTCCTCCTCGAACTCGATGAGGAAGCGGTCATAGCCGGGATGTGTTCCGATCCTGACCTCCTCCTGCAACGAACGCCCGGGAGCAGTGAACGCAGCCGATGGCCAGCCCGAAGTGACATCAGGTGCGTCGGACCACGAAGCATCACAGACGGGCACCGTGGTCGTGGTTGCCGGCGCCGCGGTCGTCGTGGCCGGCGGCGCAGTCGTGGTCGAAGTAGTGGCTGCTAGCGACGTGGTCGTCGGCTGCGTTGACGTCGTCTCTGCAGCATCCTGCTGAGCCGCCTCGAGCTCCTCAATCCGCTCAAGTGCGGCCTCAAGTTCGTCGGAAGAGTCGCCACCGCAGCCGGCAGCCGCCACGGCGACCAAAAGACACATCAAGAATCGCTTCATCGACTCAACATACCCGAAGGACTAAATGCGCCGATCCGCAGGTCATCGCCTGACCGGAGCAACCCAACCCAAAAAGACGAGAATCCCAGCCGAAGCAGGGCTTCTCAAGGGTCGGGCTAAGAGGACGTGAACCTTCGGTCTTCGGTCCCCCAGACCGACAACGGACCACCGACAAGACTGACGAAACCCCCGACCGCCCGTGAATTACAGGGAACTCTTCCCCCGATCAGTTCCCGGCGGTAAGGGTCCATGTGAGATATCTCACGGCCTAGATGCGGCCTTCTAGGCGGCTGCGGCCAGGTTTGTTCTCGGCCCCTTGTGTCCCTTCGCAACCGCCGGCAGCTCCGATCCAATCCGCCATGACAGCATTGGAGGCCGTTTGCTGTGAGCAAACCGAGCTGGTCGACGAGGCGTCGGAGCACATCACGGGAGAGGATTACGACCTTCAGCGGCTCGCGTTCCGAGATCCTTGGCGGCTGATCGAGTCGAGTTAATGACAACCATTTCTGGTCAGTCGACTTGTGACCGCAAACGGTCTAACTCCTCACGCACGTGCTGAAGCTCAAATTGAGTAGTTGCTGCGCTCGCAATCGCCTGTTCGCTGCCACGGCCAAGCGCCTCAAGAGCACCGATACGGGTAATGATTTCATCGACCTCTGCCTGCAGACGGTCGACCTCCTTGCGCACGTGCTGAGACTCAAAGTGGGAAGTTGCTGACCTATCAATCGGATTTCCGTCCCAACTGTCGAGCGCCTCGAGCGCACCGATACGTGCGGCGATCTCATCGAACTTCGAGCGCTGATCAGCGGAGGTCCCCGACCGGGAGGCGTTTGTGCCCTGGCCAGGCGAGTTGATCGCAACGAGAGCGAGCTTGATAGCGACGATCGCGATAACGGCCAAAACTGCTGTTCCGATCGCTCGACTCGCAGGCTCGTCGTGTGCAATCAGCAAGGTGGCCGCAACGCCTGTGGTCATCGCGCCGAGTTGAACAAGCATCCGTGTATGGCGGTTTCGAAGGCGGCGGTGAAGGGACGGCACAATCTTGACCTCAGTCTTTGGAGTCTTGTAGTCGGCTCACACTCGCGTCTTGGAGACGACCGACGGCTGAATAGAGCATGACGTCGAGCGGATTTTCGGCTTGCAACCGTGCCGATAGCGACGGCGTAAGTTCGACGTAGCGATTGATGGTCTCGCCAGTGACGTTTGAGCGACCTTTGACTTCGGAGCTGATACCGATCGCTCCGAAAAGGAGGGGGAGGGTCTGATCGAGGTCGTCAGTCCGACCGACGAAGGCACAACGGGTCAGGCCATAAAGCACTTTGTCCAGTAGCTGCCTCGAGCGGGGCAGCCCGAAGCGGTGAACCAAAGCAATCGTCTGCCTGTTGGTCTGACTGGTGAGAAACTCCTCAAAATCAAGCAGTGGCTCACTGCGACGCTCCCGCATTGTGTTGGAGAAGTTGTAATGCGAAACGATTCGCGCCGCTGGCTCGCGCACAACGACGATCTCCCTTTTCGAGCGGTCGGCGAACAGCGAGTGGAATTTGACGGTAAGCGGATGCCCACCGATCGCGCGGAGACCCGCAAGCTGATCTGCGGACATCGCCGCGACGTCGTCAAACCCGAGGGGTCGGTCTCGATCCCACTTTCCCAGATGGAGGTAGCCCTCGCTGCCAAGGCCCGCGTGAAGGTGATCGCGGATCGTCTGGCCGCCTGTCTTTGGGAGGTGGTAAAAAAACCAAATTGGGCTGGTCACGAGCCTGTCGCCAGTCCGTGGAGTTCAGCGTATGCGCCGACTTCATCTCGGTGCCCAAAGCGGTTGAGGAAGTCGCTCCAGGCCCGCTCAACGGCTACGAGCGTCGTCGGCTGATTAATCGTGGCTTTCCTCTTCTGCTTGACGTTGACTTTCCGATTGACGATTTCGGCAAGTTGCGGGGGCGTAGGAACTCTGAGCCTGTCAAAGAGACGAGTGGCGCCCTCAACGGTGGTGATCTCCTCGAGTCGGGTATCGATCCATCGGGCACTCGGCGCTTGCTCTCGCAGCGTTTGGGAGCGGATTTCAAAATCGATCAGATAGCCGAAGATCAGATCGAACCGGCTGCGGATCTCGTCAGCCGGGATGTGGAACATGGACGCCGGTGCCGTAGGCGGCGGCATGAAATCGGGCCAGGGGGCATTGGTGAGCCCCATGTAGTCGAGTTCGAAGAAGCTTCTTGCAACTGAGATCGGATCGCGGCGGAGAACCACCACCGACACAAGATGGTGGGGAAACTCGTCGAAAATCACATCAGCAAACGTCTTGACGAACATGTGGGATGTATCCGCGTAGCGCGTAGAGTCCGCGAGGCCAGCGAGCTCTGCGCGAACCGTGTCGGCCTTTATTCGGCGAAGCTCACGACTAGGACCGGGACCACGGTGGACAACGTCGCGTAGCCATCCACCCGTCATTGCTGGTTCTTTCTCGTGGCCGGCGATCACGTTTGGCGACTCGCCGAGCAGTTCGGCGAGGTACTGAGAACCGCTACGCCCTGGGTTGGCTGAGAAAATGAGCTGGTGCGAACCAGACACATAGGGCGGATCCTGCGGATGAGGTGGATCTTGCGGACTGAAAACTCGCCATTTCGCAGATTTGATGACGGGCGAGGCATTTTTGCGCATGGCCCTCACGAACGGTCTAGCGCCCGCCAAACGCTCGACCCGTTCCTCACCATGCCTTGCGCAAAGGCGCTCAACGACGCCGTGTGCTTCACGTTCGTTGTGTTCGTCGAACGCTTTCAAGCGGGGGTCAGCCCAAATCCTGTCGTCACCGATGTGGAACGTGGCGTGCAGGTCGGCGAAGTTCTCAAAGCGCCTGGCATTGAGCTTGAGGTTCCACAACAGCGTTCTAGCGACCCAACGGACGCCGAGGGCGACGTTGCCCACGTCGGCCTTCAGGACAAGTTCGGGCGTCATGGCGAAGCAGTCATGGCCGGGATGGGGCGAGCTGCGCGTGGTGGCGAGTTGAGCGAGCGTCGAGCCACCGAAGCGGGCTTGAACGGTACGCCGGGTGATCGAGAACGCGTCGTAGCCGTCGGAGCGGGTGTCGCGAACTAGGTCGTAGAACAGGGGGTGCAGGGCGATATCAACATTCGTGAAGACAGCAATGTCGTATTCGTCGCCACCATCAAATGCCGCCAGAACGTCAGCGAGCAGAGGAAGGCGACGTGGGGTATCGAAGTCGCCAAAATCAAGGATCGACCGCTTGAGCGCGGGAGTAGCGGTCAGCCACGGATGCGAGTCGCACGGCTCATCAGGGTAGTGAACGGCGCGAACCTCAATCTGTAAGCCAGGATCGGCCGCTCGTAGAGCCCGATCGACCGACGCAAGTGTCATCTTCTGGGCGGCGCAAAGAGCGTCGGAAGCTTCGGAGCCGACGGTCGGGATCACGTGGCGGATGCGCACTCATTAATGATAACGGCCAGCAAGAGACCCGAGGGGCCCTCTGTGTCGTTGTGCTAGCAAAGGTCTTCTCGACTCTTCTTCGAGCGGTTCACGACCTTGAGACGGCCTGCAGTTCACCGGCTCGCTCAACCACGCCAGCCCAAAACGGCGAGAATCCCCGCCGAAGCAGGGATTCTCAGGGGTCGGGCTGAGAGGATTTTGAACCTCCAACCTTCGGTCCCCCAGACCGACAACACAAGCCTGAAGGAACTGACGAAACCCCTCAGCGGCCCTGAATCGCAGGGAAACCTTCCCCGACCAGTTCTCGGCAGTGATGGTCGATTTGAGAAATCTCGCGGCCTAGATGCGGCCTGCTAGACGGCTGTGCCGGCCTTCTCACCTTCACCGGGCCGCCACTACCGGCGTCTTAATCGCAGAACTGCAGCTCGCCGATCATCGAGAGGCTGGTTGAAGCAAGCGCCTCTTCAAAATTCGCTGGAGTCGTCGGTGGGAAATCCTCTATCCAGCCGGAATACACGACACCATCTCCGCCAACGAAATCCATGATGCCGAAGACGCCCAACACGTAGTCGACGTAGTCATCCCAGGATCCTTCGGTGTACCAGTCATGTGGTGCCACTGCGACCCCGACTGCTTCTGCGATCTCGCTCAGTGGGGTGCCTAAAGAGATTCCAGCCTCGTGGATGTCGAGTGCTACTCGGTCTTCTTCCCAACCAGAAAATCGCCAAGAGCTGAGCACTCCGGCGTCGGAGTATGTAGGGGATTCACTGAATTCTTGGGGCGCCCACATGTTGTCGGGCTGACGCCAGAATGTGAGAACCAGGCCTCCCCAGGAGATTGTGCGCTCCGGCTCTTGAGGCCCATCCCAATCTGGACCTCCCATCGCACAACTCCATCCCCAGCCTGAATCGAGATCGGGCAATCCGCATTTGTCAACCAGGGTCGCTACTGCGAGCACGATGTCTGTTCCGTCATCGATGCCGGCGATAGCGCCATTGGTCGTCTCCAATACGCAGTCACTCCCAGTTACCTGTTCTGCAGTCGGGACAGTCGTGGAAGTAGTTGGTGATTCAGTGGTGGTCGTGGTGGTGGGTGATTCAATGGTTGTGGTCGGGGCTGCCGATGTCGTCGGGGCAGCGCTGGTCTCGGTCGACTCGGCGTCATTAGTCACCGACGCCTCAGTCTTCGGCGGAGCCTCGGCGGTCTCATCGTCAGAGCCTCCACACGCGGAGGCCAAGAGGGCGAGGGCGGTGATTGCGACGAGCATTCGTTCGATTCGGTTCATCGGTATTCTCCCATGAGGTGGTGTCGTTACCGTCCAGATCAACTACAACGACGCCGCGGACAGTTTTGTCGAAAACCAACCACGCCGATAGCCCGACCTCGGTGAAACGCCCGATCAACCCACCCCAAAACGGCGAGAATCCCCGCCGAAGCAGGGATTCTCAGGGGTCGGGCTGAGAGGATTTGAACCTCCGACCTTCGGTCCCCCAGACCGACAACGGACCACTGACAAAACTGATGAAAACCCCGACCGCCCTTGAATTACGGGGAACTCTCCCCCGATCAGTTCTCGGCAGTAACGGTCACTTCGAGGTATCTCGCGGCCTACATGCGGCCTGCTAGCCAACTTTGGCACGGCTTTGTCCTCGGCCCTTTGTGTCCCCTCGTTACTGCCAGCGGCTCCGACCCCATCCACCGAGGATTTGGCTAGGAACCCGCACGATATGACCCGCTCATGATGCTGATTCAGGGGTTCGGGACCAGGGTCAGGCGGAGGTATTTGCCCTCGAAGCAGCACAAACGGCTTATCTCCAGAGGCGCAGTGAAGTGGTGGTCGTTCCCGGTGTCTTGATCGACCTTGACGGAGGGGCGCCGCTAACGCGGACTTCGTCGGGTCAGAGGCTGTCGAACGCTTCTAGAATGGGGTTCCCCCAAAGAAGGCAGAGCTTGATGTCTGACGAGATTTTCGACACCGAAAAACTTATTCCTGTGCTCAATGAGATCATGAAGGCCGAGCTGGCCGGCGTGGTCCGCTACACCCACTACGCACTGGTCATCACTGGCCCTAATCGGCTGCCCCTTGTCGACTTCATGAAGACGCAAGCGTCGGAGTCGCTTCTCCACGCCCAGATGGTGGGCGAACTAGTTACTGGCCTCGGTGGTCATCCCGACCAGGGCATCGCTCATATCGAGGAAAGCCACGACCATTCGCTCGAGACCGTGTTGCGCGAGTCGATCGCCCACGAACGTCGTGCGCTCGATCTCTACCGGCAGATGCTTGAGATTGCTGAGGGGGATTCGGTGTACCTCGAAGAGTTTGCTCGGACCCAGATCGGTGAGGAAGAGCTTCACGTGATTGAGCTCAACAAGCTCTTGCGTGACTACACGATCAGCTGATTGCAGGAACGCAAAGCGGCGAACCGGTCACCGGGTCTTCGATCACGACCGTCGGCAGGCCGAAAACCCGCTCAACGATCTCGGATGTGATCACCTCGCCGGGAGCACCCTCGGCAACGATTCCACCATCAGCCACTGCGACAAGGTGGTTTGCGTAACGGGACGCCAGATTGAGGTCGTGTAGCACCATTACGATGGTTCGACCCTCGTTTGCGTTGAGCTGTTTGAGCAGTTCGAGCACGTCGACTTGATGCGCGATGTCAAGGTAGGTCGTCGGCTCATCGAGCAGCATCAGCGGCGTGTCCTGAGCGAGCGCCATGGCGATCCACGCGCGCTGGCGCTGGCCACCGGAGAGTTCGTCTACGGGCCGTCCCTCGAATTTGAGCATGTCGGTTAGCCGCATTGCCCGTTCGCAGGCTTCCTCATCGCGGGGACTCCACTGCTGGAACACCTTCTGGTGGGGATAGCGGCCGCGCCGCACGAGGTCGGACACGATCACGCCCTCGGGTGCGCGGGGAGCTTGGGGCAGTAGTCCGAGTCGGCGGGCAACTGCTTTGGTGGGCTGTTCGTTGATCGCTTCACCATCAAGAATCACTGCGCCGCTCACCGGTCTGAGCAGGCGGGCCATGGCCCGAAGCAGCGTCGACTTCCCGCAGCCGTTGGCCCCAATGATCGCCGTGATCTCGCCGGGCGGGATTACGATGCCGAGTTTTGTGACGATGTCAGGGCCGCCATAAGACAACGTCAGGCCCTCAGCGCTGAGTGTCGGTGCGTCGGACTTAGAGTGCACGGTTGTACCTAGCTAAGAGGAAGAGGAAGTACGGACCACCGATTGCGCCGGTGACGACACCGGCCGGCAGGCTCGTTGGCGCGAACAGGCGCTGGGCGATCAGATCGGCGCTGAGCAGGAAGGCGCCGCCGACGACTGCGGTTAGCAATAATGTGCCTCCGGTGAGTTGGCCGACCATCAGCCGAACCATGTGAGGTACGAGTAGGGCGACGAAGCCCAACGGGCCGATGACGGCGACGGCCACGGCCGCGAGCCCCGATGCAACTGCGATCAACGCCAATCGGTCACGTTCGACGTGAATGCCGAGTCCCGCCGCCGCTTCGTCCCCCAACTGCAGAAGCCGCAGACGTTGGGTCAAGACGAATGCGGCTGGGGTGAGCAGCAACAAGCCGATGGTGAGCGTCCGGGCGTCTTCCCAACTGACACCGAATAGCGAACCGGCTTGCCAGCGAGCAGCGGCGGCGATCCGCTCGATCGGGAAACGGACGGTGATGAAGGTGATCACGGCCCCGAGCAGTGCTTGCACCCCAACACCGACAAGCACGAGCCGCGAACCCGAAACACCACGATTCCAGGCAAGAAGGTAGATGATCGCAGCAGCCCCCAGCGCGCCACCGAAGGCGGCTACGGGCAACAGTCCGATGTTCTTCCCGGTTGCGAGGATTAGCACGGCGAAGACTGCAGCGCCTGCATTGACTCCGATGATGTCGGGCGAGACCAGCGGGTTGTTGATCAATGCCTGGAAGATGGCGCCTGACATGCCGAGACACATGCCTGCGAGGATCGCAACGGTCACTCGGGGGAAGCGGAGCTTGTTGACGATGAAGTCGAACTCACCTCCCCGGGCCCAGAACGCTTCGCCGAGGGCGTCCCATGCGCCGATCGGGAAGTCGCCGACGATCAATCCGATGACCAACAAGGTGCCGGCGAGTATCAACCCGGCCACCCCGATGACGATCACGCGTGACTGAATGAGTGCACTGACTGGCCCAATACGAACCGAGAAGCGTCGATTGGGGACGACGTCGGCTAGACGGAGCGCAGCAACGACGCCGAGCAAGCTGGCGGTGACGATCATTGCGGTGTTGGCTGCGGGCGCAGTGATGGCGAACGTCACAGCTCTGCCAGCTTCGTGAACCGGACGAGATAAACCAAGAACGGCGCTCCAATTGCTGCGGTGACGATCCCGACTTGGAGCTCGGACGGCCGGACGACGACCCGACCGACGACGTCGGCGCCAAGGAGCAGGCAGGGGCCGAGAACCAGGCTGTAGAGGATTATCCAGCGATAGTCGGGTCCCACGAGCGACCGCACCATGTGAGGGATCGCAAGGCCGATGAAGGCGACCGGGCCGGCAATCGCAACCGCACCGCCAGCCAGGGCGACGACCACCGCTGCTGAGATCGCCCGGACGGAGTTGACGCGCTGTCCGAGACCTGCTGCGACGTCCTCACCCATTGACAAGAGGTTCACCTGCCGACCGAGCGCCATGGCGCTGATCAGAGCGGTGACGATGATGGGCCATAGCAGCGCAATCTCGTCGGTGCCCCGCCCGGCAATTGAACCCGCCAGCCAGAAGCGGGCTTGGTCGAGCGTCTCCTGGTCCAGCAGCAAGAGGCTCGTAGTCCAGGCGCCAAGCAGGGCGGTGATCACGACACCAGCGAGGGCGAGCTTGACTGGGGTGGCGCCGCCCGGCCCGACTGAGGCGACGGCATAGACGAGCACTGCAGCGCCAGCCGCTCCGATGAAAGAGAACCAGACATAGCCTTCGGGGGATACGAAGCCGCCAACGAAGATGGCGGTCACGATCGCGAATGACGCGCCTGTGTTTACCCCGAGGATGCCCGGGGCCCCGAGAGGGTTCCGGGTCACGCCCTGAGTGATAGCGCCTGCGACGGCAAGGCAGGCGCCGGCGACCGCTCCTAGGAGGGTTCGGGGTACTCGCAACTCCCGGACCACGATCTGTCCTGGGACGCGGTCATCGTAGTCGAAGAGCGCATTCCAGGCGGTGGCGTTGTCGATCTCGAGTGAGCCACAGCGCAGGCTCAACAGGACAAACAAAGAAAAGAGCGCGAGTGAGCAGGGAAGTGCCAGGGCATGGTTGCGAACCAGGGGGCCAGCGGTGGGGCTGCGTGTGCGGGCCATCGTCGAAGCCATGATCGGTCCGCCGGTCAGCACGCCGACGATGCCCACCACCTCGAACCACGAGAACTGGAATTCGGGGATCGACTCGGGCCAGATCAACAAAGCGGCGACCATTGCGATCAGGGCTGCGAGCGCGACCCAGGACACCTTGGACAAGACACCGTCACCTGGGCCGACATCGACAGAAGACTCATCCGTCACGCTCACTACGCTGATGATAGGTAGTCCTAATAACATTTACGAGGGACTCTGTACACTCCCCTCAGTGCTCGACCATCCGCTCTACTCGACCCTCGGCGCAGCCGAATCGGGGAACGTCCTCGTTGTTGATCCGTTGGCGTGGCAGCAAGGTGGGGTCGCAGCGGCGAATATGGTTCTGGATGATCTCGAAGGAGTATTCCCATGAGTCGGCCGAAAGAACATGGTGGAGGCCAGGCGGGCCCACCGATCGCAGGTGATCCATCATCTTTTCCGATCGACGCCGAGTTGTCTCGCACGCTCGTCGCCGCGAACCGAATGGCGACGCTGTCGACTTTGACTGCAGCGGGCTACCCATACGGCAGCGTTGTTTCGTACGCAGCCGATGATGTTGGTCAGCCGATCGTGCTGATTAGCGAGATGGCCGAGCACACGGTCAACGCTCGCGGTGACGACCGAGTGAGCATGCTCATGGTCGACATGAGCGGCGACGGTGACCCGCTCGGGAACGCCCGTCTTACCATCGTCGGGCGAATCGAGATGCTTGAGCAGCCCGGTGATCTCCGTAATCGCTATCTCGAGAAGCATCCGTACGCGTCCTATTACGCCGACTTCACCGACTTCGGTTTCTGGCGCATCAACGTCGAGTCGGTCCGCTACGTCGGTGGCTTCGGTCACATGAGCTGGGTCGATGCTGACGGCTATGCCGAAGCTGAGGTCGATCCGCTTTCCGAGGTCGCCGGTGGCGTCGTCGAGCACATGAATGACGACCATCGCGACGCCAACCTGCTCTACGTGCAGGTGCTCGCCGGTCTCGACGATGCGACCGACGCGAAGATGGTGGGAATCGACCGCTACGGGGTGACGCTTACCGCAGACACCCCAGCCGGACCGCGTATGGCGAGGTTGCCGTTCGCTAACCCACTCACCGATTCCGATCAGGCACGCCCAGCTGTGATCGAACTTCTTGGCGAGGCACGCGCCCAAGCATCGAGCTGATTGCTATGCGAGTCCCCTGAGTATCAATTTCGTGCTCGACGAGATCATTCCTGAGCTGTAGCTGGCTATCGACGGTGACCCGACAACGGTCGTGCCCCCGGCTAAGGCGGTTGGCGCCGCCGATTGACCCTGTCGGCTCAGTCTCCGCTCGCTGTCGGCCCACCGGGCCTGTCGGCAGCGAGGTCGTTTGCGTAGGTCCTTGCTAAGTCTTCGTCGAGTTGAGCGCCGGTGATGAAATCGCCGGCTCCAATGTGATCGACGAGGATCTGCCCCGCCGACGGAAGTGCCGTTGGATTTGCCCACGTGTCCGGTTCCCAAAGCCCACTGCGCCGGATCGACTTTGCGCAGTGAATGAAGCCGTGTTCGATGGTCACCCCAATCGCCGACTTGGGCCGGCGGAATTCGTCGCTGAACAGATCCAGCACTAAGTCGTCGGTGGTGACGCATGCGCTACCGTTAACCCGCAGGGTCTCGCCGAGACCGGGGATCAAAAAGATCAGGCTAACTCGGCCGTTAGCGATGATGTTGCGGATCGAATCGAGGCGGTTGTTGCCGTTAAGGTCGGGAATTGCGAGCCGGTACTCGTCGAGCACCTTGACGAATCCGGTCGGCCCGCCCCGGGGAGAGACGTCGAGGTCGCCTTCGGTGTTCACCGTGCCCACCAATACGAAGGGCGACATCGCAATGAAATCTCGACAGCCCAGATCAAGTCTTTCGGTCTCCTTGTCCTTCACCCCCTGGGATGGAGCGCGGTAGAGGTTGTCAAGGTCCTCAACGGAGGTGAGGGTTTCATTGAAGGCCGTGCGGTCTTTCATGGGTCTCCCGAGGGGGCGGCCGGCGTTGGCCGGGATGGCGGTGTCAGACGTCGTTGGCCTGGTCAGCGACCCAGTCGCGCTTAATCTCCCGCCAGGCCTCGTCGGTGTAGGTGCGGCGCCAATACGGCGAGATTGATGCACGGTCCGAGGAGACGCCTCGCTCTGCGAGCAAGTGTTTACGCACGGCGCGCACCTCTGCGGCCTCGCCGTGAACGAAGACGTCGAAACTTCCCTCCGGAAAGGTCATTGCCGCAACGGAATTAGGAAGTAGAGCCTCGATATCGTCGACGCCCTCCCGGTGCAGCCAGGTGATCGACACGTCACCTCGACTCGGGAGGTCAAGTTCACACCCTGCGTCGTCGACGACAGCGACAACCTGGACTTGCCGCCCGGGCTCTATTGCCTCGAGCGCTGCCCCGATTGCGGGCAGCGCCGATTCGTCGCCGACCATGAGGTGCCAATCAACGTCAATCGAAGGTCGGTACGAGCCGCTCGGGCCGGAGAATTGAAGCCGGTCACCGGGCTTTGCGCGTTGTGCCCAACTGCCGGCGAAGCCGACGTCACCGTGGGCAACAAAGTCGATGGTCAGCTCTGAGGCGTCAGCGTTCCAGCGTCGTACGGTAAAGCGTCGTGGCTTTGGTCGCAGCTCTGCGTCAACGCCATCGAGGTCGTCGTCGGTGAACGGCACTGAGATTGGCGAGTTCAATGGAAGAAATCGGGCGTTGATATACGCGTCGGTGGCGGAGGAGGGCTCGAACGCGTGGAGCTCACCACCGGACAAGACGATGCGAATCATCGATGGGGTCAGGCGCTCAACTGAGCGAACTTCTGCGTACACGGACGACTTCTCCCATCGGAGTATTTTGATCAGGCTGTGATCAGTTAGGTATACCTAACCAGGCTATCGGAGCTCAACGGTTAGGACCAAGAGACCAATGCTAAGAAAGAGTGCCGCCGCGCCGAGCCGAACGACTTGCAGGGGCATCCGTCGAGCGATGGCGTCGCCAAACACGACCCCGAGGAGTCCCGCCGAGGTGATGCCGGCCGTCGCTCCGATCCATGTGGCGACCGTTTCGCCGCTGGCCGCTAGCGAGATCGTTGCAAGCATCGTCTTGTCGCCGAGTTCGGCCAGCACAATCGCCAGCGCGATCGACCCGGCGACGCCCACCGCCGCTCGGCCGCTCCCTGACTGTTTAGGGGCGCCGGCATCGGGGTCGCCGGCGCGCAGGGTGGCGAACCCGACAATGATGAATACGAGCGCTGCGGCGATGTTTACGGCTCGGGTGGGAAAGGCGGCACCGGCGACGGCGCCGATCAATACCGATATCGAGCTGACTGCGACGTAGCCGACAACGACGCCGGCCGCGACTAGGCGAGCTTGATAGCGGGTTGCGAAGCCAGCCGCCGCGAGTTGGGTCTTGTCTCCAAGCTCGGCGACGAACACCAGCCCGAATGCCGTTAGGAGATCCTGCACACCTGCAGCATGCCGTAACTCCGGGCCACCACGCCGCAATGCGTCTTGGTCAAATGGCCTCTTTCATCGTGCCGTTCTCGCCTCCGCCGTCGCAAAAGGCGGCTCTGCCGTCGAAGCAGCGCTCGTTTGAGCGCGACACCGCCCGCCGAGTCCGCTCGCAGCTACGGACTCGGCGGGCGAGAATGCCGCCTGTTGCCCTGCAGAAGGGGGTTAGGAGGGCCCTTCAGGAGTTGGGGTCAGTTGCACGGGGTGCGCGCCGACGCCAGGAAGCCGCAGAAGTCCTCTTCGGTGACGACCCACACGCCGTCGACTCGAGTGATTACCCGATCGAGGTCGGTGTATGCGGGGCTATCGCCGAAGTAGACGTCGTAGATAATGGTGGCCACGTCGCCGTTGATAGTGGCGCTGGTGGGATTGAGTGAGATACCGCCGCTATTCGATGCACCTTCCCGGTAAACGGTGTTGCTTGCTTCAAGCGAGCTTGCGTTCTCGAGGTGGAGGGCCTTTTCCTCCCAAGCCGCCTCGCTGTCGTAGACCAGGGCGAAGGCAGCCATGGCCGCCTCCGCCTCAGGGCTGAGCTCGGCGTCAGATGTGTCCGCTGAGCCGGGCTCGGCCAAAAGGGGGACCAATTTCTCAACGAGGAATTCCACGCTCAGGATTGTCGAGAAGCTGAGCGCCCCAAAGAGCTCACTTCTTTGCGGAACCCAGACGACGCGGTCGTCTTGGAAGACCGAAAGACTCTGCCATAGCGAATCGGCCTCGATCGCCCCCTGGGTGACGGGGTCTGCGGCGATGATGAGCCGATCGACGTCAAGCAGGTTGAGTTGCTCGGCGCTGATCTGGAGCGAGTCGAGATCGCCTATGGCCTCGGTGAGCTCAGCGCTCCGGGTGAACCCCAGGTCGCTGAAGAAGCGTGTAGGTGGGGTGTCGCCGACGACCCAGTACTCACCTCCCTCGTTCGCATTGAGCCAGGCGAGGGTGGCGCCACCGAAGTTGTCGTTGATACGAGCGGCATCGAGAATCGACGCCTGGGTGAGGCGGATCCGTTGGGCGGCTTCTTCGCTCAGCCCCAAAGCGTCGCCGATCACCTGGGTCTGTTCCTGCCACGACATGCTGAAGGCAGCGGTGCCAGCAGCCTCGGGGATCGTCGGTGCGATCTCGGAGAGGATGTCAAACTCCTCCTGGGTGATGCCAGCGTGGGTCGCGATGATCAGGTCCGGTGCGAGCCCAGCAATCGCCTCGTAGTTGAGTTCGCCGAAGGCCATGGTGAGCACGTCAGGCGTACCATCGCCCAGTTCGTCAGTCGCCCAGGGCCAGGTGGCATACGGAAACTCGCCGAACCACTCGCGCACGGCGATGGGCGTAACGCCGAGGGCGAGCACGGGGTCTTGCTCGGAGAAGCCAAGGGTCATGACTCGTTGGGGCGTGCCCTCAATAACGGTCTCGCCAAAGGTGTGAATGATCGTGTTTACGGCGGGTTCGGATTCACTCAATGGTGTCGAATCGCTAGTGATTTCGGTCGCAGGTTCTGACGCTGACACGCCGGCGAAGGCAGACGCGGACGCCGATTCCGGCTCCAAAGCGTCGTCGTTGTTGCCACAGGCCGCAGCGAGGAGGGCCAGCGCAGCGACGCCGACAAATGTGAAGCGGAGGGAACGCATCATGCGGCGTCTTTCGAAATCGGGGCTGCTTCGAGAACGATGTCGAACGACAACAGTTCAGCGCCGTGCGCAACCGGCTGCTCGCTGGCCTCGGCGTGGCCCCGAGCGAACGCGGGGGAACTCACCCACCCGAGGAAGTCGGCCTCGGACGCCCATCGCGTGTACACGAACCAGGTGTCGCCATCGGCCGGCCTCAGCAGCTCTAAGCTCTCGAAGCCCTTCATGGTCTCAACCTCACCGACTCGCTGCTCGAACCGACGCATTAGTTCGTTGCCAGCGTCGGGCGGCACGGTGATGGCGTTGATACGAACGATGCTCATCTGGTGCCTTCCTTGTCATGAGTGCGGGCAGTCGCTCTCAGTGAACGGGTCTGCGTCTCGTATTCCAGTTCGTCAGCTAGGCACGCGGCGTAGGCGATCTCGGCGACCTCGGCGACGTGCTCCTCGGTGCCCCCTGCGACCGCACGGACTGCAACGACGGTCACACCGAGCCCTGGATCGGGTTTCAGGTTCACCTCGACGAGCGCCGCAAGGTTGGGGTCGGCATCGAGGTTCTCGATTCGGTCGAAAACGTGACCGGGGTGAAGCAGGGTTGCGAACCAGTGCTCGATTGCCCCGAACCGGCGGCGGTGGATATCGCCGCGGTGACGATCCAGCAGACCGCCGATCGTGAGGTTGGTGTCGGCCCACGCATCGTCGGGCCGCCCAAGCCGCGCCGACCCGATCACTGAGCGACGCATCGTGCACAGGTCCAGGTCAGCGTTCGGAGAGGCCCCGACCTCGAGGCGGTCGCCCTGGCAGGTGTCGACGATCAGCGTCGCTCCAGATACGGCATGTGCGAGACCGACGGTGAGACGGAGTCGTTCGAAGACGGTGTTCATGGTGCGGTGAGCTCCTCAAAGGCGGTACGAAGCTCGGCTAGCAGCGCCCCGGTGCGGGGACCGTTGCCGAGAAGGAGTTGGTCGTCACGACTAATGACGGCGAGATTCTGGCCCGCTGGGGTCTGTCCCAGGCCGCCGACATCCATCAGGCCCTCGATGCCACCGACTGAGTCGAGACCGGCATCGGGGACGAGGATGATGTCGGGCTCGATCGCGAGGATCGCCTCGGCGTTGACCGGTGACCCCTCCCCAATGCCGAGCAGGTCGGCGGCATCAATCCCACCAGCAGCTTCGATAAGCCAGTGCGTAGCGGAGGCCTCTCCGAGTACGAACTGTGTTGACTCACCGCGCAGGTAGAGCGAGATCACGATGGGCGGGTCGTCAGCGGATTCCACACGATTGGAGGCGATGGTCGTCTCCAGCTCGACGGCCAGCACCTCGCCGCGCTCGGGAACACCAAGCGCCGCAGCGACAGCACGAATCTTGGCAGCGGGGCCCTCCGGTGACGCTTCGTTGGGGACGATCACCAGCGGGTAGCCGAGGCGACGGAGGTCGTCGAGCGCGCCCTCGGGCCCGGCGATCTCGGTAGCGAGAAGCACGGTGGGAGCGAACCTGGCGATCGACTCGGCGGTCAGTGACCGCTGGTACCCAATCTCCGGAAGGGCGTCGGCCTCGGGTGGGTACGTGGCCGAGAGGTCAGTCGCAACGACGTTGGCACCGAGTCCGAGCGCGAAAACGACCTCGGCGACGGTGCCGTCGAGTGGGATGATGCGATCGACTGCTGCAATTGTGACCTCGTTACCAACATGGTCTAGGACCGTCACCGGCAGCACCGGGGCTGCGGCGGCCTTGTTGGCAACATCAACTTCTTCGGCCTTGGGTTCTCCCACGGTGGCTACCGAGGTGGTTGTCGTCGCAATGGGCGCTGCGGGGACCGACGTTGACGCCGTACTAGAGCCACACCCGGCGAGGAGCACGGTGGCGAGTATGAAGGTGCGTGCCCCAGAGCGCATGTTAGGTATGCCTACCAAAGGTAGGTAAGCTATGCAACCTCAAAAAAGAAGCACCGGCCCGAAGGCCGGCGGCTCGATTCCGTTAGGCGCAGACCGGGATCTGTCAGCGTGCGGTCACGAGGATACGAGAGCTGGCGAAGCCACCCACACCGACTGCGTTGCCATCGATCGTGACGGTTGCGGTGCCGTCGGGCGATACGGCCGTGACGGTGCCCCTCGAGCCGGGGATGATCGACGACTGCTCAAGGAAGTCGAGCATGCCCTCTGCGAACTCGAGCTCCTCGGGAATGCGCTGCACTTCGAACTCTTTGCCCACACCGATCGCCTCGAGGGCGATTAGGTCGGGGGCTTCATACCCGCTACCGGGAATCGGGTTGCCGTGAGGGCACGTGGTCGGATCGTTGAGACGGGCAACCATGGCCTTTTCTACCGTGGGGGAAATGACGTGCTCCCACTTGCCGGCCTCTTGGTGGGCGTCGGCCCAGGAGAGTCCGAGTACGTCGGTCAAGAAACATTCGGCCAGACGATGTCGACGAACGACCGTCTCGGCGAGGTGCATGCCCTTCTCGGTAAGCTTGATTTCCCGTCCCGCTTCGATCAGTCCGTCGACCTCAAGGCGTTTCATCATCTCGCTCACTGCGGGACGACTCACATCCATGCGCTCAGCGATGCGGGCCTGAATGACGTCAAGATCGTCTTCGCCGAGTTCATAGATTGTTTCGCAGTATTCCTCGAAGGCTGGATGCCACTCCGGCGATTCATACTCACTCATATATCGGATCCTACTGTCGTGGGCGACGCTTCGCCGAGTCGGCTTGACACGCCTATCGAGGGCCATTAGGTATACCTAACATGATCCCGGATCGTGCTGTCCAGACCCAACCACTCCATGCGACTCCCGGCTGGATCCGCCAGTGCTCCGCATGTGGACACCCGGACATCCACGCCGTTTATCCGTCGCCTGCGATGCTCGATCGCCCGGGATGGACCTGTGATGCCTGCGGCTGTGGTCATCACGGCGCGATTCACGTGCCCTTCGACGCCACAGAGTGTCCAGCCATCCGAGCGAGCGGCTGCATCGAATGATCGACGAACGCCTTGAACTCGCCACTGCCCTGGTCCACGCGCTGCCAGGCGGTGCCCTCGTGGCCGTTAATGACACGGGGCAGAAAATCACCGTCGGCCGTCATCCCAGCGCGGATGTCAACCCATGCCGCTGGCGGTCGGTCGTTGTCGATCACATCCAAGGTCGAGTGCAGCCACCGTTTGCTGACCTCTCTCTTTGCGAGATCGGCGGGTCACTCGAGCGGGTGGAGTCGGGCGGGTTCATTGATCGTGCTGAGCCCGATCGTCAATGGTTCGCCGCAAAGCTCCCGCCGTGCGTCGCCGTGCAGGTGCTGCGAGAGGTCAACCTAAAGGGGCTGCCGGAAGAGGTCGTTAGTGCGAGCGTCCGCCCCGACCTCGAGCTCGGCGTCACGGTTGTCGGTGTCGGTATCGATGCGCCGTGCATGGCCAATGCTCTTGACACGCTCGCTGCCGACATCGGCGGTGCACTTGCCGTAGCCGAGCTCTGCGCGTCGATCTCGATCGCCTAGCGCTGATTTAGTCCTGGACGACGTGCTCGGCGAAACGAGTACGAGCTCGACGCCACGCATCATGATCGATCGTTCCGTCGACTCGCACGACCGCAGCTGCGTCTCGGCCCATAGCCATGACGTGGTGGATGTTGTCGGGCACCGACAGGCCCTGACGGCCGAATACGAGCACACGCGGATCGTCGGGTTCCCATGCTTCGACGAGTGAGCGGGCGCCGGCATGGGCTTGCTCATAAGTCGGGTACACCCGAGCCTGACGGCGGGTCTCGGTTGCAACGTGTTCGGGGTCGGGGAGGCCTGAACGAATCAGCTCGTCGGCTATAAGGTCGCCGAGATCTTCGTCTGTGGAGGTCCAGAGTTCGTCGTCGACCCAACACGGGACCTCGGCGCACAGCACCGTCTGGCCAGCCGGGTCGTTGGCGCTGCGATAGTTTTTGCTCTCTGACAGGCGGCTCGTGTGGATCGACGCGTCGGGGAAGTAGTGCGCGTCGAACGCCGTGAACTGCGGCCGGTCGAGCACCAGATAAACAAGAATCATCGCCCGGGTGCGCAACGTGTCGACTGCATCGACAATGGTGGGATCAGGAGCGGGCTCAAGCGCACGGACCAGCAGGTCAATTGGCATCGACGACAGCACGGCATCGAACTTGTCGGTTGCGCCGGCGGCAGTCACCTCGACGTCTTCGGTACAGCGGATCGCCTCGACGGGCGCTAACAAGCGCTGGTCAACACCGGCGTTGATGCCGGCCGCCCCGAGAGCCTCGCTGATCTGACCGTACCCATTGCGCGGGTAGAAGAAGTTTCGCCCGTCGACTTTGGCGGCCTTGAGCGCCTTAGCGAGGATCTGGAGTGTCGAGGTGGCTGACACGCGCTTGTCGGCGAGCTCGACGGTGAGGTCATCGGCAGGCTCGCCGTAGAGCTTCTTGGCATAGGGCCGGTAGAAGCGCTCGGCGATGGTGGGGCCAAGGCGCTGCGAGATTGCCTTATCGAAGCTGTCGACTTTGCTGCGCCGCAATGGTTTCTTCAGCGTGTCGATACCCACGCGCGCAGAAAAGCCGAATGGCAGCTCTTTGACCATCGGGCCAGGCTGAAGCGGGAAGCTAACCCAGCGGTCCTCGAGGCGGATCCGTCCGTTTCGGATGCGAGTCTGCAAATCATCGCCGAGCAGGTTGCGGATCCGGGCCATCAGATCAGGGTCGGTAGCGGGGTGCAGGCGGTGGGAGCCGTAGTCGACCCGCTGGCCGGCGACCTCGAAGCTGGCGGACATGCCGCCGACCTGGCCGCTGGCCTCGTAGAGCACTACGTCGTGGCCCGCCTCGGCAGTCTCCAGCGCTGCCAACAGTCCGGCTGGTCCGGCGCCGATTACCGCGATACGGCTCATCGGATCTCCCTTGGTGGATTCACAGACGGCCCTTGTAAAGTAAGCTTAATGTCGACTGACCACCTAAATGTACCGGTAACCCGCGTCACTGAGCACCGAGTCGTCGTCACTGGTGCCGCGGGGTTCATCGGGTCCACCGTCGTCGAGCAGCTGTTGGCCCTCGGCGTCGAGGTCGTCGGCATCGACGACTTCGACCCCTGGTACCTGCCGGCTCGCAAGCGGGCAAACCTTGCCACAGCCAGTGTCCATGAATGCTTCTCGCTCGTCGAGGCTGATGCCTTCGATGTCATCGGCGATGTGCTGCGTCCCGACGATCTCGTCATCCACCTCGCTGGTCGGCCCGGCGTGCAGGACTCTTGGGGCCTTGGCTTCACTGACTACAGCCGACGCAACATCGAACTGACTCAGCGCGTCTACGAAGAGGCGCTCGGTGTCGGAGCGAACCGGGTGGTCTACGCCTCGAGCTCGTCGCTCTACGGCGGGTCGTCGGTTGGCGACGATCGTCGTGCAGCGCCGATCAGCCCGTATGGCGTCTCCAAGCTTGCTGGTGAGCACCTTGCCAACGTCTACGCCGAGCGAGGTCTCGATATCGTCTCGTTGCGGTACTTCACAGTTTACGGACCGCGCCAGCGGCCCGATATGGCGATGCACCGCATGTTTGAGGCCACCAAAGCCAACGAAAGCGTTTTCGTCCGCCGTGGTGACGGCCTACAGCGTCGTGAGTTCACTTTCGTCAGGGACGTTGCTGAGGCCACGATCCTGAGCACCGTGGCTCCTGCGGCGGCCGGCACGAGCCTCGACATCGGTGGCGGCGAATCGGCCTCGTTGCTCGACGCAATGGCGCTTGTCGAAGAAATCGCGGGTCCGATGCGCACCGAGACGCTTCCGGCGCCCGCCGGCGATCCTCGAGTGACGAAAGCCGATCTGCAGCCAACGATCGACGTGCTCGGCTGGGTGCCCACCACTTCGTTATTTGACGGCTTGTCCGCGCAGGCAAGTTGGCACGCTACCCAGTCCGACTACGACGCCGTGGTCGAGCGCAGCTGACCCTCGGGACCGGTCGGTTCGCCTAGCTCCCTGCTGCGACCTGCGCCTCGCCAAGCGAGGACCACGGTGACGCCGAGGACCGCCATCCATAGGAAGGTCACGACGGAGTCCCAGTCGTTAAGGCGCTGGTGGTCGGGAAGGGTCGAAGCGAGTACCTGGTACCAAGGGCTCTCGACATCGTAGAAGTCGACGATCAGAGCCCGTCGGCCGGTTGACGCCTCCCATGCGAGGATCAGCCAGGTTGCAGTACCGAGCAGAGTGGCGGTGACCACGCCGACCAAGTGGCGGGACCGGTCGCCGACCCACAATGCGATCGCGATGACGACGAAGGGCAACACCGGGGTGATCTGCCGTCCCGGCCACCACCAGCCGTGCATCGTGAGTGCAACCCACGTGGCCACGATCCATCCCATGAGAATCACACCTGCGGCGAGCACGCTCGGGAAGTCGCGGCGAACACGACCGAGAGCCGTGAGGGCGGCAGGCATGGCGAGGAATGACGGGGTCCAGGCGCCGATCCCAAACTGGGTGTCGATGATGAGGCCGATGAGTCTGCGAGAACGCTGCAGGAGGCGTGGACGTCGACCGACCACGTCGAATTCGCTTCCATCGACGAAGTGATCGCCGGTCGAATACACCGTCCAGCCCCCGTAGATACCCCGGTGTAGGAGCAGATAAGTCATGCCGGCGACGACGAACGCAGCGCCGATGGGGATCAGGCGTTTGCTGGCGGACCGGTGCTTCCAAACGAGTCCGAGTGCGATCACGGTGGCGTGGGGCACGTACTTCACCGACAGCCACGGCAGTGCGACGATCGCCACGACGGCGAGGACGTCCCAGCGCTTGGCCCAACTCGGATGGGCGACCGCCCAGAATGCCGCCATCAGTGTGAGCGCGGCTGGCCCAGCGGGGAAGATGTGGGTGCCGTAGCTGGTGAGCGGTGCGGAGGTGAAGAACGCCCCGATGACCCATGTAGCCGGGCCAGGTGAGGCCCCAAACCGCGAGCCCGCAACATGGAGCGTGAGCGAAGCGCAGAGGCCCATGACGAATGACAGCATCACCTTCGCTCCAACCCACCCGGCGATGCCGTAGGGCACCATCAAGATGAGCGGCAGCAGCGGGTCGTGCGGGCTGAGTTCTTGGCCGGAATCGTTGAGTGCAATCGTCTGCTGGTTGATCGTGACCTCATGGAATGGCTCGTAGCGGCGCTCGCCGATCTCGTCACTTACGTCGAGATCAAAGTCTTCCCAAAGCGATAGCGCCGTGATGAGGTACTGAGGTTCGTCGCTGCTGACCCGGGCGCCGTACGTCGACCGGGCGTCGATCGCAAGTAACGACACGCCGAACGTGACGAGACCAACGAGAAGGAGGCGGAGCCGCATCTGTTCCGGAGACTAACCGTTCATACTGGAAAGTCGTAAAGATTCCTTAACAACGTAGAGTTGGCGGTCATGAACCCGCTGAAGCTGCTCCGGCAGCGCCTGCCACTTCCGATCGTTGTTCTCGTCGGTGTGCTTGCTGGCCTCTTTGCCGGCGTCATTGTTTCCCGAGCCGTCGACGGCGAGCTCATGCGGCGGGCCTGGGATGAGGCGATCGCCCATCCAGGTGAGGTCGTGATCGCCTCGGCGGCCTTCGGTATCGCCTTTTTGCTGCGCGCGATCGCATGGCAACTGGTGCTGCCCGAACTGTCGCTCGGCCACTCGCTCGCCGGCATTCATCTCACCCTTGGCGCCAACCATGTGCTGCCCTTCCGCCTCGGTGAGCCGGTTCGGGTGCTGAGTGTCGCCAAACGCTCAAACACGTCCATCGACGCCGCCACCGCTTCCACGGTGATGCTGCGGTCGGCCGACATCATCGCCATCTTCCTGCTCGGTCTTGCCGTAGCGCCAGGCGCCTACATGGATCTCGTCGGCTGGTTCGGCTGGCTTGTCGTGGCCGGCGTCGTTATCGCCGCAGTTGCCTCCTGGAGCTGGCTACTTCGTATGGCGGGTCGCAGTGACATCAAGCTCCCCGGCCCCTTCGCCCTTGCCCTCACCGGCTCGGCGTGGCTGCTTGAGGCGATCCTTGTTTGGCAGACCGCTCGGTGGGCAGGCCTCGAGATCAGCGCCACCGACGCTGCGCTCGTTACCACGGTCGCCGTCGCTGCCCAGATCGCAGCGATCGCTCCCGGCGGGTTCGGCACGTATGAGGCCGCAGCAGTTGCGGCCTACGTCAGCCTCGGCTACGACGCCGAACCCGCACTTGTCGCCGCGCTCAGCGCACACGCCCTCAAGACCGCCTATTCGATCATCGTCGGAGTCATTGCCATGGCCTTCCCAGCCCCGTCTTTTATCGGCCGAATCCGGCTTCGTTCCGAGACCGGGGACCGTGAGACCTCGCCCATCCCCGCCCCACCGGCGCCGATCGTGTTGTTCATGCCGGCGTTTAACGAAGAGGCGGCGGTCGGCGAATGCGTCGCTCGGGCTCCGAGCGAGATTGACGGGCACCCAGTCGAGGTGCTCGTCATCGACGACGGTTCCACCGACGAAACGGGCGCTGTCGCCGAGGCCGCAGGAGCAACCGTGATTACTCTTCCCCAGAATCGGGGGCTCGGTGCGGCCGTCCGCGAGGGTCTCTCGGCCGGGGTGGCGCGAAACGCAGCTGCGGTCGCCTTCTGTGACGCCGACGGGGAGTACCCGCCTGAGGAGTTGGCGAACCTCGTCAGGCCAATTCTGGGCGATGAAGCCGACTACGTGTGTGGGAGTCGGTTTTTAGGAGAGATTGAGCACATGCGACCGCATCGACGTTTCGGAAACCAGGTTCTCACCAAGACGTTGTCGGTGATCGCACGCCGAAAGATTACCGACGGTCAGACCGGCTATCGGGCGTTTTCGCCGGCCGCAGCATCCCGGGCTGAGGTCATCCACGACTTCAACTACGCCCAGGTCATCACCTTGGACCTGTTGGCGAAGGGCTACCGGTACCTCGAGGTGCCGATCAGCTACCACTTCCGCACGACAGGGGAGAGCTTCATCAAGCTGGGGCCGTACCTGCGAAAGGTCGTTCCCGCCGTGTACCGCGAACTCAACGCAGCATGAGCCGACGACGCCGAGTGGCCATTGCGACGCTCGTTGTGGCCTCGATCCTCTGTACAGCTTGCGGGCTCGACGACGGCGCTCGGGTTCGGAATCAGGACAACGTCCGAGAAAGCAACTCTTCACAGTCGCAGTAAAGTAAGGTCGAAATGTTTTTGTTCGTAAGGGTTTTGATCGAGAGTTAGGCATGCCTATCCTTCTCCCAATTATTCGTATCAAGGGAGAAATGAATGTCTCGACGAATGCGACTGCTCGGTGCAGTCATGTCCCTCATGCTCTTTGCTGCTGCTTGCGGCGATGACGACAGCAACAGCGGCGTCACTGAACTCGGGAGCGGCTCATCGGGCTCGGGCTCCGGCTCCGGCTCGGGCTCCGGCTCCGGCTCCGGCTCCGGCTCAGGGGTGGGCTCCTTCTT
>NZMM01000090.1 GCA_002694585.1 Methanobacteriota archaeon | reverse complement strand
TGCAAAACGGATCCGAACCTCTGCCCCAAGTCCCAACTTTTGACTTGGTCGACAACCAATTGTCCGAAAACAGCCCGGCCGGTTCCCTCGCCGGGAAATTGCTCGTACCCGACCTCAACGGAACCCAAACCCTCTCCTTCGTTCTTTCCGAACCGAGTCCCTTCGTTCTCGAGGCGAACGGAAGCCTTCTCTCCAAGCGCTCCTTCGACTTCGAATCCGATCCCGCCTCACTCCCCGTCATCATCACCGCAAGCAACGATGCCAACCAAACTCTCGAACTGAGCTTTACGGTGACCCTGCTCAATGAGGTGGAGGATCTGGACGGCGATGGGTTCGAGGATGCCTTCGATCCGGATATCGACGGAGACGGTTTGTCCAATCAGGATGAAGCCCTGGCGGGAACCGATCCACGCCTCGAAGATACGGATGAGGACGAACTGTCCGACGGAGAGGAAATGACCTTCGAAACCAATCCTCTGGCGGACGACTCCGATGAGGATGGTCTGACCGATGGAACGGAAATCGGAATCGGCACCAATCCCCTGGCCAAGGACACGGATGGGGACGGGTTCGATGATCAGCAGGAGGTCTTGGCCGGCAGCTTCCCAGAGGATGCGAATGATTATCCGGGCAAACAGGCGGTGACTGAGCGCGACCCCAATGAAGGTCCAGATGGAAGAATTTATCAGCTAAGCGATCAATCCTTCACTTTAAAAGAGGCGCAAGCCTACGCCGTCCAGAGACAAGGGGTCATTCCCTACCTTAACTTGCCGGCGTCCAATGCGCCCAAGGATCCCCTGGAGGTTTTTCTGGTCCGATTCATGACCCGAAACAGTCCGGTGCGAAAACCCAAGGCATGGGTCTTGGGCGAATCCCAAAACTTTTTCGGATTGGAGAGACGAACCATCCTCGCCCCACGCGGGACTCGTCTAGCCTTCACCGACAACCGGAAACTCCCGGTTCTTGTGGGCTATGAAAAACCCGAGGTTCGCGTTCCCTACCTTCAAACCCTTGCCGCCGAAATCGAAGGGGACAAGGTACGAGCCCGGGGCCTGCTTTTGGATGACGGCGGAGAAGTCCCTTTTCGGACGGGGTTCCGGATTTCGGAAAAGATTCTCGTCAAAGAGAGCGACCCCACTGCCCGGATGGTCTCCGCCTCCCTCGCAGCGAACGCCATGGAAGCTCTCATCGAACGTCTGGAACCGGGCAAGACCTACTACGTCCGAGCCTTTGCGGAGAATTCAGCCGGGGTTACCCACGGGGCATTCAAGAGAATCAGGATCGCCGAAAGCTATGCCGCTCCCTTTGCGGGTAAATCAGAAGGACAGGGATGGTTTCGTTCCGATTGGTTCGGTCTCTTTCTACCCGCCAACGAAAACTGGGTCTTTCATCAGGACTTCGAGTGGATTTACCACGGACCAACCAATCAAAATGGTATTTGGTTTTGGAGCGAGCGAATCGGATGGTCATGGACCCGAGAGGATGTCTGGCCCTACCTTTGGATGAACAGTCAATCGAACTGGACCTATTATTTTGGAAAGAAAGGCGGACAACCCACTTTTTGGGATTACTCCAATCAATCCCTGATGCGTTGGGGCAATCCCATTTCCCTGGCTGGGCCGAACGACTAACCCGATCTCAGCGAAGCGGGCTGGGATACTTCCCCTCCCCGACCAAACGGGCAATGGACTCCATGACTCTGGGCCTGTCCTCCTTGTAGGTCACTCCCATCCAGGAGCAACTGGCGGAGCGCACCACCACCCGGGCCAAACCCGAACGAATCCAGCCGTCCACCGCCGCGGGCAGGTAGAATTCGGAAGTCAGGGGATCCTCGAGCTTGGCCAGAAAGTCGATGAATTCCCTCTCCAGCAAGGGAAAGATCCGGGGAGAAAAGGCCCAGACGTTCATCGAGGTGACTTCCTCGCCTGTCAGGGACCGCTGCTCTCCCGAAGCGTCAAACCCGACGGGGGGATCGGACCCGATCCTGGTCCACTCCTCCACCGACTGAAGAAAACCGTTTTCGGAGACGCAGATCCCGCGGGAAACCGCGCCGTGTTCGGACAGGGTCTCCCGCAGACGGAATCCGATCATGGCGCAGGTCAGGGGCGTTTCGGCTCCCGAATCCGGCGAGAAGGCGCTAATCAGTTCGGAAAAGGTTTCCGCTCCGTAGTAATCATCCGCATTGATCACCGCAAAGGGCCCGTCGGCCAAAGCCTCCCGGGCCGCCCACACCGCATGCCCGGTTCCCCAGGGTCGTTCCCGGCCCTCGGGAAAGGAAAACCCCGCGGGCAAATCGAACTTGTCCTGGTAGGCATAGGCCACCTCCATGATGCCCTCGTACTTGCTCCCAACCTGCTCCTCGAAGGCGGAACGCATTTCCTCGCGGATCAGAAAGACCACCCTGGAAAAACCCGCCCGCTTGGCGTCGAAGACGGAATAATCCATCAGGGTCTCCCCGGAAGGCCCGACGGGTTCCATTTGCTTGAGCCCGCCGTAGCGGGTACCGAGACCGGCGGCGAGCACCAGAAGAGAGTGGTTGGTGGATTCAGAAGTCATTGTCCAAGGCGCAGGATAAGTAATCGAGTAGTTCGGTGGCAAAGACGGATTCCTGCCCCTGCAGGAGGTTGAGGATTTCACCCGCCCGGGCATGCCAGGCCACCCCAAGCAGGGCGGCGGCCCGAGGATCGGAGGGTTGCTTGGCGAGGAGCCCACCGATGATTCCGGTGAGAAGATCCCCCGATCCGCCCCGGGCCAGGGAGGCGTTGCCCCCGAGACAATGGACGCATTGCTCCTGAGCGTACACCCGGGTGTGCGGACCCTTCAGCGCCAGCGTGCTCCGAGTCTCCTCCGCATATGACTCGGGGGAACGGCCCGTGGCCATGCGTTCGAATTCTCCGGCATGGGGAGTAAGAACCAAACGCTCCGGAGAGGGGACTTCCGCGAGCAGTTCGGGCCGCAGGGCATCGGCGTCGAGCGCCGCGGGCCCGGAAAAGTGACCGAGGGTTTCCCGGATCAGGGCATGGGATTCGGGATCGGACCCGATTCCCGGACCGGCGGCCAGAGCATTGATGCGACCGAGCAGACTCCTCACCTTGCCGAGTCCCTCCAGAGCGAGTCCGCCTTCGGGGGTTTCGGGCAAAGGGATCCACATCGCTTCGGGCCGCAGGGCGGCAAAGGCGGCGTGCAAGGATTCGGGGATGCCCACGGTGAGCAGGCCCACCCCCGCTTTGAGAGCCGCCTGGGCGGCCATCATGGCGGCCCCGGCGTAGTCCCGGGAGCCCGCAAGGAGCAAAAGATGACCGAAACTGCGCTTGTCCGAGAGCGTGGGCCGCTCCCTGCGCAAAACTTCCAGGGCGCTGCTCCGAAGAACCTGATCCGAAGACTCTTCTTCCAGGACGAAGGAGGATTCGAAGAAACCGAGGTCGAGGTAGCGCAGGCGCCCGACCCGTTCGGCCTGATCGGGGCGCAGGACGGGGGACTTGACGATGCCGGCGCAGTAGGTGAAATCGGCCCGCAGAATTTGGCCGCTCTCCACGCTGTCCCCGGTCAGGCCGGTGGGCAAATCCACCGCAAAGCGCACTCCCAGTTTCGGCTCCTCGTTCAAAAGAGCGACCCATTCCCTGAGAGGGGAGCGCAGGGGAAGCTTGGCCTGCATGCCCAGCAGACCGTCCACCGTGGCCAGAAACCCATCCTTCCCCAAGGCGGCTCGCAGGGTTTCCGCCAAGCCATCGCAATCCCCGCATTCGCCGGCGGGAGAAAGTTCATCCATCCGATCTCCGACCGCCCGGCGGGCCTCCTGCAAGGCTCTTTGCAAATGGGGGCGGCTTTCGGTTTCGGGAGAGAGGGGCCAGAGCGTGGCGTGCAAAGCGGGGTTACCCAACAGCAGACTCTTGGCCGCAATCACCGCGTCTCCTCCGTTGTGTCCCTTGCCCACCAGAATGAGCAGGCGCCCGCCCCGTTCGGGACTCCTGAAATCCCCCAGATCAAAACGCATGGATTCTGCGATCGCTTCGCCGGCTTGGTTCATTACCTGCCATTCCCGCTCCTCGTCCCCCTTAAAAAATTCCTTTTCGAAGGCGAGGGATTGGGAACGGGAAAGAACTGGATCGATGGGCAGGGTGGTCATCTTTGGATCAGAATGACAATCGAGGAAGCGACTTCGTCCAGGTGGGTCAGGCTGACCAGGGCATCGGACCCGCCCTTCTCAAGAAGCAGCGCCCTTCCCTTTTCGCTGAAGCCCAGAGTGG
>NZMM01000089.1 GCA_002694585.1 Methanobacteriota archaeon | reverse complement strand
ATGGAATTGATTGAGGATCTCCTACCACCTGGTGTTGTAAATATCGTTCAAGGTTTTGGTGTTGAGGCCGGAAAGCCCCTTGCCTCCAGCAATAGAATTAAAAAAGTGGGTTTCACCGGTGAAACGACGACAGGCAGACTAATTTTGCAGTATGCCTCTGAAAATTTGATCCCCGTGACCCTCGAACTCGGCGGCAAGGGCGCTCACCTCGTGTTCCCCGACGCCGACCTTCGTACCGCCGCCAAGGCGGTGTGTTTTGGCATCTTCATGAACGCCGGCCAGATGTGCTGGGCCGGCTCCCGTCTCATCGTGCACGAGGACGTTCACGACGACCTCGTCGAGGCCATCGTCGCCGAGATCGGCAAGTGGCCGGTCGGTCCTGGTCTCGCCGAAGGCGTGCGCATGGGGTCGCTGGTGCACACCTCCCATCGTGACGAGGTGCTCGAGAAGCTCAACGCCGGCCTCGCCATGGGCGGCCAAGTGGTGCTTGGCGGCGCCGCCATGACCGACGACCATCCTGCTGGTGCCTTCATGCAACCCACCGTGGTGACCGGCGTGACCGAGGACAACCTCCTCTTCACCGAGGAATTGTTCGGACCTGTGCTCGCCGTGACCACCTTCTCCGAAGAATCGGAAGCCCTCCGACTGGCCAACGCCACGGAATTCGGCCTCCTCAACGGTGTTTGGACCCAGCACCTCGGTCGCGCACACCGCCTTGCCCGCGACTTGCAGTGCGGTATGGTGAGCATCAACGAGTATCCCATCACCTTCCCACAAACGGCCTTCACCGGGTGGAAGATGTCCGGCATCGGTGTGGAGCAGAGCCTCGACGCCCTCCGCTTCTACACGCGCGTCAAGAACGTCAACGTGAAGATTTGAGGTGAGCGAATGACCGTTGAACGCACGTCTCCGCAACCCGGCGTGGCCATGCTCCGTCTGACGGGAGCCACCGCAAGCGCTTCCTTCTCCCGGGATTCCATCCCCGTCATCGCGAAGGCGATCGATGAGGTGTTGAACGACGCTGAAGTTCAGGCCTTGGTCATCACCGGCGAGGGTCGCTTCTTCTCTGCCGGCGCAGACATCGATGCCTTCGCTGCCTCCATCGAAGCAGGTGAAGCGCCTGCGCTGATTCGCGATTTGACCGGACACCTCCATCCGCTCTTGCTGCGCATGCGGACCTCGTCCACGATTTGCGTGGCCGCCATCAACGGAGCTGCCGCGGGCGGCGGCCTTGGCCTCGCTTTGGCGTGCGATGCGCGCGTGGCCTCCACCGACGCACGCTTGGCTGCCTCCTATGCCGGCATGGGCCTCTCGCCGGACGGTGGATCGACGTGGCTTTTGCCGCGTTTGGTCGGCACGCAAGTGGCCCGCCGCTTCTTCTTCGATAACACGATCTGGTCGGCGAGGGAGGCCCATGAGCACGGTGCTGTGGATTACCTCGTCCCGGCCGAGAGCCTGATCGACACGGCGGTGGGCGTCGCGGTCGCGTGGAGCGGGTGGAGTGAGCACGTCCGTGAAGCCACCAAGCACCTCCTTCACGTGGAGACGGACAACGACCTCGCCACCCATCTTGATCACGAGCGTACGCTCATCGAAGCGGCCGGCACAACGCAGGCCTTCGAGGAAGGCGTCGCCGCTTTCCTTGCTCGGCGCCGTCCAAAATCGGACTGAGCGGTACCACCATCACTTCACATCGGGCAGGTCGCAAGGCTCTGGCGAGCCGCTGGACCAATCGTAGATGCCCTTGCCCGTTTTCTTGCCAAGCCGGCCTTCGGCCACAAGGGCCTCGAGCAGTGGATGTGGCGCGTAGGCGTCGTCGTTGAAGGAGGCTTGCAGGTTCAGCAAGATGTCACGGCGGACGTCAAGACCGACCAGATCGGTCAGGGCGAGCGGTCCCATCGGATGGCGGTAACCCAGCGTCATCGCGGTGTCGATGTCCCTCGCGCTGGCCACGCCGTCGGCCAGCATGCGGATCGCTTCGTTGCCCAAGACCACCCCAAGGCGGCTGGTGGCGAATCCAGGAACGTCGTTGACGAGGATGGCCGTCTTGCCCATGGCTGCGCCGGCGTCCAGGGCTAGCGCGACTGTGGATGCGCTGGCGCCTTCGTGCTTCACGACTTCGAGCAGCGACATGATGGGGACGGGATTGAAGAAATGCATCCCGATGAGCCGCTCTGGATGCTTCAGCACCGAGGCGATGGTGCCGATGGAGAGGCTCGAGGTGTTGGTGCCCAACACGGCCTCGGGCGGAGCCAAAGCCTCGACCTGCTGGAAGATGGATTGCTTCAGGTCCATGATTTCCGGCACCGCCTCCACGACGAGGTCGGCCGTGGCCACGGCTTCGCCGAGGTCGTTGACCGCATGCAGGTGGGCAGACCATGCTGTCTTCTGTTCCTCCGTGGTCTTGCCACGGGCGATGCCCTTGTCCCAAAACGCGCTGATGCGCTCCATGCCCGCAGCAAGGCCGTCGGGGTGGGCGTCATGCAGGTGGGTGCGCCACCCCGCTTGGGCGCACACTTGCGCGATGCCGGCGCCCATGGTTCCGGCTCCGATGACGGCGACGGTGGAGATCTCCATGCCCTTGCGGGTCATGCGACGCCCCATCAGGCCTTCGTTGCCCGCTGTGCGAGGCTGACACCGCTCAGGATGAGCACCAGCGCAAGAACCAGGCTCCACCCAAGCTGCTCGCCAAGCAGCAGGTAGCCGCTCAGGATCCCAAAAATTGGAACGAGGTACACGTAGGTTGAGGTTCGGCTTGGACCGATCCGTTTGACGCCCTCAGCAAACCACACGTAGGCCACCACGGTGGACAGCAAAGCAAGGAACACGATCGACACGAGGCTCCACAGGTCGACCACCGGCCAACCGTTGTTGACCACCTCAAAGCCTGACCAAGGCGTGAGAATCAGCAGCCCGACGGCCGAGGCCCAGACCGTGATGTGCAGCGGGCTCATCGGGCCATCGTTTTCGGTCTCTTCCACCTCCATGGCCCGGCTTATCAGCAGGCTGGCGGTCGCCCACGCCAGCGCGGAAGCCGCGATGAAGGCGTTGCCCAACCACCGCTCAGCCACGGGCAAATCGATGTTCGGCGAGGCCACAAAGAGGACGACGATGCCCATCAGGCCGAGGGCCAAGCCCCCAGCGAGTTCTTTGGTCATCGCGTGGCCAAGCACGAGCACCGCCAAGGCGCTCGTGAAGAGGGGATTGAGGGTGATCACCAGCGAAGCATCCCCTGCCGCCGTCCACCCCATGCCGTACATGAACAGCACCTGGTAGAGGAAGGTGGAGAAGGCCCCGATCCAAAACAAACGCCGCCACTGTGGCCACGTCGGAACGGACCAGCCTTCAGACACTTTCAGCCAGACAAGGAAGATGGGGACGGCGATAAGGTAGCGCAGCCATGCGCCGAACACAGGCCAGTCGTTCATCTCGGTAGCCACGACGCGACCGGCGGTCCAGGCAACGCCCCAGAAGGCAGCGACGAGCAAGAGCTTGACGTGCAAACCGAGGTGGTTCATTCGAAGCGCTCCAGGCCCAACTGGAGGACGCGGGCTCGTGGCAGCCCAATCTCCGGCAGCCCGGCGGCGGGAGCGTGCTTCTTTAGCCCCTCGATGCGAGATACGTACACGCCGTACGATGCGATATCGTCGGGGCGGAACGGTGTTGAGAGCCCCATGTCCTCCAAAGCATCGCAGGCTTCAGCGCTGTAAATGGGATACACGCGTGCCACGAAATGGGCCCATCGGGAGATGCGAACCGCATCGACGCCATCGAGCGTCATGAGGTGCTCAAAGAGTCCCACGTCCGGGTAGCGCGCGCTGCGAAGAGCCATCTCAACTTCCATCGCGATGTCGTCTGGCCATGCGAAGGGAGTTGCTTCTGCCCAAGCGTCGGCACGTTCGACGGTGCTCAGGATGTTGCTTTCTTCAGCAGCGTAGAGCACCTCGCCGTAGGCCGCATCGTCTTCCATGTCATCCACTAGAGCGGGGAGGGCCTCGTAGAGGCGCTCGCAGCGCTCCGCGTTGACCCCGTACAGTTCAACCGGGATCATCGCGATTCCACCTTCGGTTCGTTTCAGGCGGAGGCGCCGATGCCCGTCGCACGCTGACGTGCGGAGAGGGGCTTCTCGCTGATCCACTGCTGTTCGAAGATTTCGGGCAGAGCTGCCTCGTCTTCTGGGGTGGGGAGCATGGTGCGGAGGTAGTCGTCCCAAGCCGCGTCGTCGCCCTCAAAGAGCGTGCCTTCGACCGTGTAGCGACCCTTGGCGAAAGCGCCGATGTCGCGGTTGAAGTTCTCATGGGGCACGTACAGGTCGGCAGCGCCCTCGGGGAGGTAACCGCACAAGGCCTTGACCGCGTCCACAATCTCCTGGTGGTAGTGGCCGCGCGCCTCTTCGTTGAGGTGGTTGCGGTCAAGGGGCACGCCTGCTTCCTGCTTCTTGCGCTCGTCCCAGCGGCCCTTGATGCCCCAAACGTATGCCCACTCTGCGGACGAGGACTCGTCCACGCCGAACAGGTCGTGTGCAGTGGAGACCCACTTGTTCATGTAGCGCTGGAGCATGTCTTGAGGAATCACACCAGCCTTGATGATTCGACGTAGTCCATTTGATCCAGTTCCCAAGTGGAAGGACTCTTCCTTGAGCATTGGGCCCATGCTTGCGGCCAGTGGCT
>NZMM01000088.1 GCA_002694585.1 Methanobacteriota archaeon | reverse complement strand
GGCGGTCACGTGCCGCCCGTGCATGTCGATGAGCAGGGGGCACGAATGTTCCTGGCAATATTCGAGGGTCGTCTTCGCCGGGATGTGGATCAGCCAGCAGCGCTCTTGGTCGTCGTGTTCGAAGCATTCGCGCGTGTCCGTGGGCTCGGAAACGAACACCTCATCGGGCGACGTCGGCACTTCGTCCACAGACTCAGAGAGGCAGCCGCTCATGGCGGCCATGAGCAGCAGAAGCGGGTACACCGCCGCCACGACCCGCTTGCCCATGGGAGTGAATTTTCATTCACGTTATGTAAAATGCATCCCGATGCCGCGTTTTCAGGCCATAATCGGTCAACGCTAAAGCCAGACGTGGGCCTCGACGGCTTGGCATGAAGGCCCCCCACCTGCGTCGTCTGGCCGCGGCCCTGCTGGTCGCGATGCTGATGCTGCCAGGATGCCTTGAGGCTGAACCCGCCGAAGACGGGCCCGAGGGCGCCACCGAGGTGACGCTCACGGTGTGGCATTCCTTTGCTGCGGAGAGCAAGGAAGAGGTGGTGTTCGAAGCCAGCGTGGCGGCCTTCATGGACGCCCATCCGGGCGTGAACGTCGAGGTCACGGGGATTCCTTTTGCCGAAGCGGACCGTCAATTCATGATCGCGGCACAGGCCGACGAAGCCCCTGATCTCGTGCGCCTCTCCTCCGACCAGCTGGGGCGCATTGGCGACGTCCGCGTCAGCGGCGAGCCCTTGCTCGAAGACCTGCGCGTTCACTTGACGCCGGCCGAGCGCAGCGCCTTCGATGCGCGGGCCCTCAACGCCATGCGCTACGACGGTGCGCTGCTGGGCGTTCCTGCAAGCCAAGATTGCCTGAGCCTGCTCTACAATCCAATCCTCTTCGATGCCGCTGGCGTGGACCACCCCACAGAGGACTGGACCTTGGACGACCTCGTGAGCGCGGCGGACGAGTTGACCTCCGGAGACGTGCATGGCCTTGCGATGCCGGTCAAGGACGCCTACTGGTGGTTCGGCTTCCAGGCCGGCCATGGCGGGGCGCTCTTCGACGCCAACGGCACGCCCACTCTGGATTCGAACGGTTCAGCCGAAGCGATGCAGTGGGTCATCGACCTTGAGCAGGTGCACGGCGTGGTCCAAACCGGCACACAGACGGAATCGATGAAGACGCAATTCCTTGGTGCGAAGGCGGCGATGATCGTCGACGGGCCATGGAATTGGGCGACCTATGAAGCCGGCAGAATCCCGCTCCAGCAGACGCTCTTGCCCACGGTCGCCGAGACCGGGGAACGCGTGGCACCGCTGGTGACCTACAAGGGCTGGTCCGTCTCGAAGCAGTCGCCAGAGAAGGTTTGGGCGACCGAGTTGGCGCTGCACCTCTCCTCGATGGACGTGCAGCGGACCTTTGCCTCAGAGACCTACACCCTGCCGACCCACGTGGACCTGTACGAGGACGCGGACATCGTCGAGAGCGACGTGCTCTCAGGCTTCCTCGACCAATTGATGGTCGGCACGCCGGCCCCGACCACCCGGGCCATGGGCATGGTCTACGACCCGCTCGTGACCGCCTTCGAGAACGTCTACACCGGCGACATGGGGGCCGCGGAAGCGCTTCGCTTGGCCGATGAAGCCCTCGAAGCTGATCTGGAGGATGCCGCATGAGAGCGGCACTAGCCCTGTTGGGCGTCGTCCTGTTGGCCGGCACCGCGGCCGCAGGCGCCACGAACCTCGTGGCCGACGGCAGCGTTGGGTACCGGCAGGCAAGACTGTCGTGGGACATCGACGCCAGTGTGACGGTCAACGGAGCCATCCTCGAGGTCTGGACGTCAAACGAGACCTTGCTCAACGCCTCCTCAGCCGAGGTGCATTCCACGTTCCTCGTCGGTTCCACCGAAGGTTTGGCCCAACCCGAGCCCGGTGCATGGTACGACGACTGTTTCCGCACCGTGGACGGTGTTGAAGCTCCCGTGCATCGCCTGGACAACGGCACGGCCGTCCTGCCGGTGGGCACCACGTCCGTCGCCTGCACCCTGACCGGTCTGGCTGCGGGAAGCGACGTTCATCTGGCCGTATGGACGGTGAATCCTGACGGGACAACGAACCTCTCAGCCTCTGTGCTGGCAACCACGTCGGTGGCGGACGTGCTGGCCGCGCCGCTGGACACCTCGCCCTACCTCTTCGCCATCGGCTCCATCGCGCTCAGCCTCGTCGCGCTGCTGAGCGTCTTGGCCTGGCGCGACCGCGTTGACGGTCGGACCAGCGCACGCGGCGCCCACCTCTACGTGGCTCCCGCGCTGCTGGCGCTGACGGTCCTGACCTTCTACCCGGTCATCTACGGCATGTGGCTCTCGCTGACGGACGCGGATCAGACCCGCCTTGGCGATCAGGTNTTCATCGGCCTCGNCAACTTTGCCGAGGTNTTCGCNACCTCCGGCTTCCTCCGCGTCACCGCTTTCACGCTGCTGTGGACGGTGGCCAACGTGGTGGCCCACATCGGGTTTGGCCTGCTGCTGGCGCTCCTGCTCAACGCCGCNGACCTGCGTGGACGCACGGTCTACCGCACCGTGCTCTTGCTTCCATGGGCCATTCCGTCCTACATTTCGGTGCTTGTNTGGCGCGGATTGTTNGAGCCGATGGGTGCGATCAACGACCTGCTGGGCACCGACCTGAACCTCTTGTCCGACGCCGGAGGGGCGCGCTTGGCGGTGATTTTGGTGAACGTCTGGCTCGGCATTCCGTTCATGATGATGTCCATTTCCGGGGCNTTGCAAGGCCTTCCAAAGGACATGTACGAAGCGGCCAAGGTCGACGGTATCGGCGCCTACGACCGCTTCCGTCACCTGACCCTGCCCAACCTGCGCAGCGCCCTCGTGCCCTTGTCGNTGCTCGGATTCATCTGGACGTTCAACATGTTCAACGTCATCTACCTGATGACCGACGGTGGACCAAACTTGGACTTTGACGGCCCNGGCTCCACGGACATCCTGATCACCTACGTCTACGACGTGGCCTTCCGTGANGGNGCNTACGGCGTTGCNGCGGCNTGGTCCGTGGTCATCTTCCTGATGCTCGTCGCCTTCTCGTGGACCTACATGAAGCGGACCAACGCCACGGAGGCGGTCGCATGAGTGCGGTCAAGGCCATGCCTTCTCTGGGCGAGGACCTGGCGAAGCGATGGTACGTCCCCCTCGAAGTCGAAACGTTGCGTTTTGTGCAGCCTGCGGTGGTGCTCATCAGCGCGCTCGCGCTTGGCTTGGCGGTCCTGCGCGACAACGGTGACGCGCGGCCTGTGGCCACCTTGCTTCTGTTTACCCATGCGGTGACCTGGATCCTGTTGCGCGANCTGGTCGCNGGNCGCCGCGGATTNCGCGACGGGTTGNTGCTGAGCGCAGGCGCCACCTTGGCGCTGTCCGTTTGGGCGCACATGCTCGGCCCTGACCTGTGGGTGGACCGCTGGTTCAGCCTCTGGTCCATCGCTCCGGCCGGGCTCGTGATGTGGAACCTGTCCACGCCCGTCGTGGCCCACTGGTGCACGGGCCGCCTGTCCACCTCCGGTGCAGAACAGGGCTTGGCCCGTAACCGCCTGCTTCGCGGGCGCANTGAAACGGCGTTGCGTCACGTGGCGCTCGTCCACGCTTGCGCGCTGGTCGTGCTGCCCCTGCTGTGGATCCTCGACGTGGCGCTGTCGCCCGGAAACGCCCTCGGTGGCGGTTTCCTCGACGCCGTGACGGGCGAACATTTCCAGAAGATGCTGTCCAGCGAATCCTTCTGGATCTGGACGCGAAATTCGGTCATCGTCTCCGTGGGCACAACCTTGCTCGGTTTGGCACTCGCCATTCCCGCAGGCTACGCCTTCAGCCGCTTCAAATTCCGCGGCCGCGACCCGGCGATGTTCGCCTTCCTGCTGGTNCAAATGTTCCCAGGCGTCATCATCCTCGTGCCCTATTTCCTCGTGATGAAGGCCCTCGGGTTGNTGAACACCTCCTTCGGGCTCATCCTTGCGTACTCTGTGACNGCCCTNCCGCTGTGNGTGTGGATGCTCAAGGGCTTCTTCGACACCGTGCCGCGGGANCTCGAAGAGGCCGCNCTGATGGACGGGTGCTCGCANACCCAGGTGTTCTGGAAGATCGTCTTGCCCCTCTCGCTGCCCGCGGTCGCGGTGACGGCCCTCTTCTCCTTCCTCGCGGCGTGGAACGAATTCCTGCTCGCCCTGACCTTCAACACGAGCGAATCGATGTACACCTTGCCGGTCGGTTTGGCTTCGCTGATCTCTTCGACCGGTCAAGCGTGGGGCGACTTCGCCGCCGCGTCNTTGCTGGTCAGCCTGCCCGTGGTGGTGCTGTTCATTGTCTTCCAACGCTTCCTCATCGAAGGGTTGAGCGCAGGCGGAGTCAAAGGGTGATACGATGGTGAACGTGACCTTCAGTGGAGTGACCAAGCGGTACGACGACGGATTCGAAGCGGTGCAAGGGCTGAACCTCGAGGTCGAAGACGGGGAATTCCTCGTCTTGCTCGGACCCTCCGGCTGTGGGAAGTCGACGACGCTCCGCATGCTGGCCGGCCTCGAAGACGTCACGAAAGGTGAGATCGCCATCGGTGGAGCGCGCGTCAACGATCTGCCTCCCGGCGCACGCGGCATCGGGATGGTCTTCCAGTCCTACGCGCTCTACCCGCACATGAGCGTCGCCGACAACCTCGCCTTCGGCCTGCGCATGGCCAANGGNGNGGANAAGCCCANCGACGATGACCTCCAATGGCGCGTNGCGGAAACCGCNGACATGCTTGGCTTGACCGCTGAGCTCGACAAGCGCCCCAAGCAACTCTCNGGCGGCCAGCGGCANCGCGTGGCCCTCGGTCGCGCCCTCATCAAGCAGCCAAAGGTCCTCCTCATGGACGAACCGCTCTCCAACCTGGACGCGGANCTGCGNCACCAGATGCGGGCNCGCATCCGCGCCCTTCACGACGANTTGGGCATGACCACGGTGTACGTGACCCACGACCAGATCGAGGCCATGACCTTGGCCGACCGCATCGCCGTGCTCGACGGTGGTGTGTTGCAACAGCACGGCGCGCCCATGGACGTCTACCGGAACCCTGCCAACGATTTTGTCAGNGGCTTCCTGTGCGCTCATCTGGACGACATGGTCAGCACGGCCAACAGCCTGTTCGGAGGTGACGAGGAATGAACCGCTCAGCCGTGCCCGTGCTCGTGCTGCTGATCTTCGCCTTCGCCTCGGCTTCGCCGATGNTGCAAAGCGTTNANGCNGACGGTTCGACCACCGTGCGTCAGCGTGCCCAAACCCACGTCTTCGAATGGAGCGGTAACGCGAGCAACGTCAGCGTCCACGGCGAATGGGATGACTGGGCGGGTGGTACGCAGCTCATCGAAACGGCTCCGGATCAGTGGTCCGTGGACATGGCTTTGGCGCCAGGCATGTACTGCTACAAGTTCGTCATCGACGACGTTTGGACCATGGACGAGGCGAACCCCTACACAGGATATTGTGGAACCTTGGAGAACTCCGTGGCCCGCGTGTCCAACGCCACGCTCCCAATGTTCAGCGCCACGATCGAAGACGACGTCCTGACCGTGTTGTGGCATGCCGGCACCTCGGGCGCGGCTCCATCAGGCACGCCGGCCGCCCTGGCCGGAGCGGCATGGGACGCGGCCACGTGGACGTGGACGCTCGATTTGACCGGTTTGGCCGACGGGAAGCACACGCTGCACCTCGAAGGAAGCGCCGATGACGGCGTGATGGCCGAGGACCTCCTGCTGCCCTTCTGGCGCGGACCGGGCGCCGACTTCGTCTGGGACGACGCGCTGATCTACATGCTGATGACCGACCGGTTCGTCAACGGCAACGCCAGCAACGATCCTGCGCCCTTGCCTAACGCGGCCCAAGGGGCCGACTGGATGGGCGGTGACTTCGCTGGCGTGACCGCTCACATCGAAGCAGGGACCTTCACCGATCTCGGCGTGAACGCGCTCTGGCTCACGCCCTTCAACACCGCCGCAAACGGCACGGGACTGGCGGCCGACGGCGTGCACGAGGTCTCCGCCTTCCACGGCTACTGGCCGGTGGAGCCGCGCGGTGTGGACCCGCGCTTGGGCACGCCGGAGGAGCTCGAAGCGTTGGTGGACGCCGCGCACGCCGCGGGCATCCGCGTGCTTGGCGACTTTGTGGTCAACCACGTGCATGAGGACCACCCTTACCACGACGAACATCCCGAGTGGTTCAACTCCGGTTGCATCTGCGGCGAAGCGAATTGCGACTGGACCGAGCACCGGCTCGAGTGCCTCTTCCGTGACTACATGCCGGACGTGAACTGGAAGCAGCGCAACGCCTCCGAGGCGATGATTGAGGACGTGTTGTGGTGGATGGAAACCTTCGACCTCGACGGAGGGCGCATCGATGCGGTCAAGCACGTCGATGATTTGGCCATCACCAACCTCGCCGTGCGCATCAACGAGCGCTTCGAAACGGTGGGGACGGACATGTACCTCAAGGGCGAGACTGCGATGGGTTGGGCCGGCCACGACCTTGCCGCCAACGCCAACGAATACGGGACGATCAACCGCTACATTGGCGAGAACCAACTCGACGGGCAAGCCGACTTCGTGCTCTACCACGCGACCTCAGACCGCGTGTTCACCGGCGGCGAAGAGAACTACATGCACCTCGATTACTGGACGGCCCGCAGCCAGGACCAGTACGTGGACGGGGCGGTCATGGTGCCCTTCGTCAGAAGCCACGACGTCT
>NZMM01000087.1 GCA_002694585.1 Methanobacteriota archaeon | reverse complement strand
CTCTGCTGGACCCTTGGGACGGCGAGGCGAGTGTGGCCCTCAAGTTCAACATGCCATTGGGTCTTGAACCCGGTTTCTACACCGCCACGGTCGTTGCTCGAAACGTGGACGACAACACCGTGGGGCAATCCCTCCAAATCGCGGTCGAAATTCTGGATACTGCAGCCGTGACGGTCCTCGACGAGGACGCCGACCAATCCTACATTCCCGGTGACCCTGCTCAATCGATGGAATTCGAAATCCGCAACGACGGCAACAAGGCGGACCGGTTCGACGTCAGTCTTGTCGTGCCGGAGGGCATGGTCGCTGAGGTCGGATGGGAGGTCAGCCCGTGGATTGCTCCGGGGGCCTCCGAGAACGTGAGCGTGAGTTTCTCGTTCTTGCCAGGTACCGAGGGTCAGCTGCAGTTGGGCGTCACCGCCACGTCGCAAAACGATCCTTCCATCTCCGCAACGGGCAACGCCCTCTACCGCGTGGGCTCGCAAAATTGGCTGCGCATCCCCTCGGTCATNCCGCTNGANATCGACACGGCCGANGCNGANCACNTGATGGAACTCACCGTNCGCAANCANTACACNACCGCTCANGCGGTNGCNATGGANCTCGANGNCGGCGAGGCNGGCNNCTACATGCNNGTNCGCATCAACTCACAGGACCNNAACTTCGTCCTTCAGGTNGGTGANGAGCGCAAGGTCACCGTGGANCTCATCATNTCTGAGACGACGCTCGACAACCTCGACGANGACCGCAAGACCGTCAACTTCACCNTCTGGGCNCGCTCAGAAACCGTCAGCGATGCNGCGGANGNNCAGATGACCGTCACCATGGTGCGNACCGCNCCNGTGGACACGACCGGCGACGAGGCAGAAGGCAGCGGCGGCGCCGTCCGTAACGTCATCATGATCCTCCTTACNGCNGGCGTCGTGGTGATCGGNGCNTTGGCCGTGATGCGCATNATCGGNGGCATCGAAGAGGACGCCATCGANGACTGGGCGGACGACGGCTACGAGGACAGCCTCCAGGCGACCTACGCNGGCGTCAAGGCNGCCCCGGTCATCCCCNCCGAGGCGCCNCCNGCNGGCGCNCCNCCNGCAGTTCCGGCGCCTGCNCCNGCAAATGCCGCNGNCGGCACGATTGTTCAGAACATCACGTACNACATCAGCGATAGCGCCATNTCAGGCAACGTGGGAGCTGCTCCCGCGGCACCGCCGGTGCCCGCAGAAGGCTTGCCTGAGGGTTGGTCCATGGAACAGTGGCAGACCTATGGACAGATGTGGCTCGAACAAAACGGCCGTGCTTGAGCGCGACCGGNTTTGGACGCAGGGTTGAAGGCAACCCCGCCCTCGCAAGCATCGAGGCGACCTCATGTACCAAGGACAACAGGGCCAAGCACCCATCTTCATCCTGAAGGAAGGCACGCAGCGCACCCGCGGCCGCACCGCTCAGTCGAACAACATCGCCGCCGCGAAAGCCGTTGCCGATGCCGTGCGTTCGACGCTCGGTCCCAAGGGCATGGACAAGATGCTCGTGGACTCCATCGGCGACGTGGTCATCACGAACGACGGTGCAACCATCCTCAAGGAGATGGACATCGAGCACCCCGCGGCCAAGATGATCATCGAGGTGGCCAAGACACAGGAGCAGCACTGCTACGACGGCACGACGTCGGCCGTGGTGCTCGCCGGTGAGCTGCTCAAGCGCAGCGAGGACCTGATCGAACAGAACGTTCACCCCACCATCATCTGCGAAGGTTTCCGCCTCGCGGCAGAACACGCCATTCACGCACTGGACCAGCACGGCTTGGCCACCGAGAACGACGACAACATGCTCCTTGAGGTGGCCAAAACGTCGCTCACCGGCAAGTCTGCCGGAGCGGTGAAGGCCTTCCTCGCCGACATCTGCGTGCGCGCCGTGAACGCCGTTGGGCGCATCGAAGACGACGAGCGCCTCGTGGATCTTGACGACATCAAGGTCGANAAGCGNCAGGGCGGTTCCATCCGTGACAGCACGCTTGTTGACGGCATCATCCTCGACAANGAACGCGTTCACGCCGGAATGCCTCGTGTGGTGACCGAGGGGCGCATCGCCCTCATCAACTCGGCCATCGANGTCAAGAANACCGAAGTGGACGCGAAGATTCAGATCACCGACCCCAACCAACTGGCCGCCTTNTTGGAGGAAGAGCAGGGCTACATCCGTGGCTTGGTGGAGACCATCTGCGCCACGGGCGCCAACGTCGTGATTTGCCAGAAGGGCATCGACGACCTTGCGCAGCATTACCTCGCCAAGGCGGGCGTGTTCGCCATTCGCCGTGCCAAGAAGTCCGACATGGAGGCCTTGGCCAAGGCCACCGGCGGCCGTGTGGTCACCAACATCGACGACCTCAGTGACGCCGATCTCGGTCACGCAGCCCGCGTCGAGGAGCGCAAGATCGGTGAATCTGACATGACCTTCCTCACGGGNTGTCCCGAGGCNAAGTCGGTCTCTGTGCTGCTGCGCGGCGGCACCGANCACGTCGTGGACGANATCCGCCGTGCNTTCGACGATGCCGTNGGCGTGGTCGCCGTGGCTTGGGAAGACGGTGCCGTGCTCACCGGCGGTGGCTCGGTGCTTGCNTCTTTGTCCCGCGACCTGCGCACGTACGCTGAAGGCGTGGGTGGGCGCGAGCAAATGGCGATCGAAGCGTTCGCCTCGGCCCTTGAAATCGTGCCTCGAACCCTCGCAGAAAACGCAGGACTTGACCCAGTGACCACCATCATCGACCTGAGGAAGGCTCACGCGGACGGCCAGGTGCACGCCGGCATCAACGTCTACGAAGGCGGTGTGGCTGACATGCTCGCNGGACATGTTCTGGAGCCGGTNCGCGTGGTCGAGCAGGCCATCCAATCGGCGACGGAAACGGCGACGATGATCCTGCGCATCGACGANGTCATCTCGTCGAAGGGNGTTATTCCCTCTGACGGCGAGGGCATGGAAGACTTCGGAATGTGAGGTTTGCATCCTCGCTGTATCACATTCAGACGACGGTTCCGAGGGAACCTTGAAAGGCCCCTCACGGGTGGCCAAAATCACTCACGCTGAGTGAGAACAGGGGTGATTCCATGTCGGTCATCGCAAAGGTCTGGGTTGAACCTGATTGCATCACNTGCAACGCCTGTGAAGACATCTGNCCNGAGGTGTTCAAGGTCACCGACGATTCCTCGATGATCCTCGCTGAGGTTCGTGCCGANGGCGTGTTTGACATGAACGANGGNGCCAAGTCACCGTTGACGGGCACGCTTGGTGCNGACCTTGCNGACCTCATCGTCGAAGCNGCAGAGGCTTGCCCCGTCGAGGTCATCAAGTTCGAACTGGCCGAAGGCGCCGCNGAAGAAGTGGCTCCGGCCGTTGAGGTCGNCGACGTTGCCCCNNCCGCCGNCGAAGCGGTGGCTGCGCCTGCNGCTGGCGTCTCAGACGCCTTGGCCGCGGTCATGGANGGCGATCGGTCCCTGACGGTGATGTTCGGCTCGCAAACTGGAAACGCGGCGGGCCTCGCTGAACAAACCGCAAAGATGGCCGCCGATTTCGGCCTGCAGGCGAAGGTCGTCGACATGGACGGTGCGGACACCTCCGCCCTTGCCGCAGGCCGCTTGCTCATCATCACTTCGACGTGGGGTGAAGGCGAAATGCCCGACAACGCCGAAACCCTGTGGCAGGCGACCAACAGCGCCAATCCAGGTCTCGGCGGAACCCNCTACTCGGTGTGCGCGATCGGCGACACCTCCTACGACGAATTTTGCAAGGCCGGAACCGACTGGGACGACAAGTTGGCCGCCCTNGGTGCCACCTCGGTCCGTGACATCCAGCTGTGCGACGTGGACTACACGCCGCCTTGGAAGGTGTGGGTTGTCGAAGCCCTCTCGCGCATCGCCTGTGTTGACGCGTCAGGCACCTTCCACGAAGCCCTCGTCGACGAAATGCTCGCCTATGGGACCAGCGGCGACGATGACGGCGTCATCGATGGGGACTTTGCCCCGGCCACGGTGATCGCCGATGAGATGTCCATCACCCTCCGTCTCTTCCGCTACGACCCGGTGGCTGCCTCCTCNGGATTNGACTCNGTGGCCTGCGCTCTGCCCGGNCACGCTACGCTTCAGAACCTCCTNGAGGCGGTGCAAGGTGACCTCGACGGTAGCCTCGCCTTCCGNCGCGGTGACGGCTGCGGGACNCCAACAACGGCGGTTCGCGCCAACGGAAGGGTCGTGCTGGCCGACGTCGCACGCCTCGANACCNTGGTCAGCGAAGGCGGCACGTTGCTGGTCGAACCGCTCCCAGGNCTTCCGNTCGTGCGCGACTTGGTCGTCGACACTTCNCGCATNGAACGCCAGCGCGCCGAGGCCAAGCCGTGGATGCGCGCTGACCCTCGAGCCGGTGAGCGCCTTGCCAACGGCTCCACCATGGGAACCATGGCCTCTGCAGACGCCACGTCCCTGCACCAGCGCTTTGACGCGGTCTCCGATTTGGCCGCTCACGGCATGTCCGATACCACGCCGCACGACGACGCCTACCTCGGACCCGGGCTTCTCACCCGGCTATGGCAGCGCGCCAGCGATCCACGTAGCGGTGCCGATCAACGCCGAGACCTGATGAAGACCCTTCAGCACGAAGGCGGCATGTGGTCGGAAACCGACATCTCCTCCATCCGTCGCCAGGGCGAAGACGGACGTTTGGTGGCGGAAGCGATGCTCGATGCGCGCGGTCGTCTGCTTCACGAATTCCGCTTCGCTGGCCGTTCTGGACGTCACGTCAAGTGGTTCTCCAGGACCGTCAAGTGGTCCGGGAACCTCAACGAGACCATCCTCGCTGCGCAGACAATGGGGCCCCTTGGCGCCTTGATGAACCTCCCCGCCACCGTTCGTATGGCGACCGGCTTCACCCGTACGGGTGGACCGTTGGCACGTGACCTGCAAGGTTTCCTCGCCCCAGGAAAGATGCCCAAGATCGTGAACTCCAACGTCGACGACCACCATCAGGTCAAGGCGATTTTCGACGCGTTGGACCGTCGCTTCTGAGGTGAAACCATGCCAGCATTGAGGTACGCATACTTCCCTGGTTGCGTGGCCAAGGGTTCTGCTCGTGAGGTCGAAGACGCCATGCGTGCCGTGGTGAAGGCCCTCGGTATCGAACTCGTCGAGATGCCCGGAGCCGCTTGCTGTGGCGCTGGCGTCATGAAGCAAGCCAACCACAANCTCCAGTTGACCCTCAACGCCCGGACCTTNGCTCAAGCCGAGGCGATGGGCCTCGACGTGCTGACGCCGTGTGCCACGTGCCAAGGCAACATGTACGAGGACCTCGCGCTGCTTCTCAACGACGAAAAGTTGCGAGCCGAGATCAACGACGTCCTCGAGCGGACGTGCGGCATGCGGTTCGAAGGCGAGTTGCGGATGCGTCATCTGCTCCAAGTCGTGGTGGAAGACGTCGGCCTCGACGTGCTGCGTGACCACGTGGTCAACCCCATTGATTTCCCCGTGGCCGGATACTATGGTGTCCCGATGCTGCAAGAAGGCGCCGCTGGCGATGACGACCCAATGAACCCCCGTTACTTCGACGACCTGCTCGAAGCGATGGGGTCGACGTCGGTGGCTTACGACGGTGCCACCCGCTCCGTGGGCTTCCCCGGCCTGCTCGGCCGAGAGCGCACCGCCATGCTCCAAACCGCAGAAGTCCTCTCTGAGGCCAAGCAAGAAGGCGCCTTGGTCATGGCCACCGCCTGCCCATTGAGTCACTTCAACCTCGACGTTTACCAGGTCAAGGCGAAGAAGGTCTCCGGTCGCGACACGGCCCTTCCTGTGGTCCACCTCCCTGAATTGATGGCCTTCGCCCTCGGTTTGCTGACCGAAAGGTACGCGCAACTCCGCACCCGTGCCCTCGTCATGGGCGCTTGATCATCCGTGCATCGCACGGTGAACCTCGGCGGCTCGTGCCGTTCCGATGCCCGCTTTCTCGGCCATTTCCTCAACTTCGGCGTTGGCGATGGACGCGATTGAATCGAAGGCCTTGGCCAAGGCTTCCGCCGTGACCGGGCCGACTCCGTCGATGGCCTCCAGCAAGGAAGCGCGACGCTGTTGGGATGCCTTGCTCCAACGCTCGTTCATGCCATGGTGTTGATCCTCTGCCTCAAGCGCCCGTTGTGCGGCCATGAGCGCCTGCTGAACGTCGTCCTCTGTTTTGGGTGTTTGAGCGGCTTCCAGACGCTCCAGCCAAGCAAGTTCACGCCGCGCCGCGAGGGCGAGGAAGGCGGCCGATTCGCTTGCATCCCGAACACAAATCACGGACAGGCCGAGGTCGAATGCCATCCACGCCAGCGCGCCATGCACGGCGTGTGGATGCGTTCCGCCCTCCAACCCGCGTCCCGTTTCGAGCAGCAACCCGGCCCGGGGGGCGGCGGCCGCAAGGCGACGCACTTGGTGCAACAGGCGACCGTCGCGCACCGATGAATGCAAATCCTTGGCCGTTTTTCGCTCGAGAAGCAGGCGTGGTCCAATGCGCACGTCGCCGGTCACGAGGTGCCTGAACACTGGACGTATCCCACGCGCACGCAGCCCAGCGGCAAGGGTTGAGGAGGCTTCACGGCGGTCGAGCACGATCTCCATGTGCCCTTCAGCATCCAATCCGTTTGACGCCGAACGGCCGTCCAAGACCACGCCGGCGTCGCTGTGCTTTCTGCTTGGCCGCGGTGCCGTTTCTGGGCTTTCTGCAGGCTGTTCCCATCCAAACAACGAGGCTTGGCCGGGCTGCCGGCGCTCCTCGGGACGCACCTTGCCGGGTTTGTGGACCACACGTGGTTCTGGTTCGGTGTGGTCTGTTGCGGGTTGAGCCGTCTGTGGTTTGAGCCGCGCTCGCTCCTGGTCGACATAGGTGGCGGCGGGGACATCTCGGTCCTCGATGCTCACTTGGAAATCAACAAGCGGGTTGCTGTCGGCGGTGTAGTCGTGCAGGCGACGCGTTCGTCCAAGGCGCCGGAGGTGATCCATCATCCGTCGCTCCCTCGCGGCGGACGCCCTCAGCATGTGCGCGTCCCTTGTCCCCTCTGCCACAAGCATCACCACTTCGCCCTCAGCGTGCCGACCCGTGCGTCCACGGCGTTGTATGGCACGCACGGCGCTGGCCACCGGTTCGTAGAACACCACGAGATCCGCGGCGGGGATGTCCAACCCCTCCTCGCCGACGGAGGTGGCCACGAGAACGTTGGCCTCACCTCGCCGGAAGGCATCGATTTGTGCGACCTGTTCCTTCTGCGTCATGCCTTTTCGCTCACCGGTTTTTGATTGACCAACGAAAGGAATTGGCGACAGGTGCTCGCTTCTCGATAAGCGCTCGACGAGGCGATCTACTGTATCACGGTATTCGGTGAAGACCAGCGTCTTCGTGTCCGCGTTGTCACGGTGGCGCTGCTCAAGCAAACGTTCCACTGCATGCGGTTTCGGATGCAATTCTTCGACCTGCTCGAGGCTTTCCCGCAACACGCGAACAGCAGGCCGCTCGAGCAGGCGGCTGACCTTCTTGCGTTCTTTCCCCTCTTTGGCGGCCTGGCGGTCGAGGAAGGCCTTGGCGACCTCCATGCCCTGGCAGCGAAGCAGGTCGAGCAACATGTGCAGGCGGCGAAGGTCCGAGACGGCCTTTGCGGCCTCATAGCCGCGACGGTCTCGTCGAGCGATGGAAGCGGACGCCTTCCGTTGGGCGTCATCAAGCATCGCCGCCGTGATGTGTCCCGTGTCGGCAAGGTAGCCTTGGCGCCTCAGGCGGTCGGCGAGACCGCGTTCTTCTTCGGCAAGCGGGGCAATGAGGTGGAGCAGGGTCTCTGGTAGGCTGAGGTGCTCGCTCGCTACGGACAAGTCGACGGCATAGGGCGCCAGTCCGGCGTCTTCTCTGCCGTGCACGCTCCAGCGCTCAACACCCAGCCGGCGTTCCACCTCAAGGATGGCGTCCCTGCTCGTGCCCGGGCTGGCCGTGGCGCCGAGCATCACGGCTGAAGGGGCCATCTCGCGCACGAGGTCGGCCACTTGTGCGTAGGCGTGCTGGCCGCGTGCGTGATGCGCTTCGTCGACGACCACGAGCGAAAGCCCACTGAGGTCAATCGCGCCGGACATGGCGTCGTTTCGAACCACCTGTGCGGTGGCCAGAATGATCCTGCCCTTTGACCAGAGCGCTGGTCGTTTGGCGGGGGCCGTTTGCCCGGTGAACATCACCACGTTCTCCTCGTCCACGACAAGGTGGGTCGTCAGCATGCGCTGGTGCTGAGCCAGCAATGCAACCGTGGGAGCCAGAAGGAGGACATTGCCTTGGCGATGGAGGTGGTGCGCGATGACCATCCACTCCACCGCGGACTTGCCAAAGCCGGTGGGCATGACGACCATGGTCGAGCCGGCAAGGGCCGATGCAGCGGCTTCAAGCTGGTAGCCGCGTGCTTCCACGCCCCCTGCCAACCTCGGATGGAGGACGGAGGGCATGGCATGTGACCTGTGTCGAAGGGAGATAAAGGTCGTCGGACGGGGGGTGGTCCTGAATTTGCTGCCAAAACGATTGAAGACTGGCGTAGCCAAGACGTGCACGGCGGCCTACGTTTCGGCCACCGAACCGCTCATATAGGGAAGGGCGGTCGGCGGAATGCTCCAAGGTGGGCAGCCAGACACAACGGACCATCCCTCGAGGACTCCGGCGGTCGGGTCTCGCACTCGTCGAGACCCGAACACGTGTCACGGCCGCCCTGAACCGGACGAGCCCTCGTACGCCCTTCGGGGCCTCTACGTTGCAACACACACCAGGAGGACCACCCCATGGCCAAGCGAAACCACCCACGCCGCGGTAGCATGGCGTTCAGCCCGCGAAAGCGCTCTCCGCGCCACTTCGCCCACGTGAACGCATGGCCTGAGACCGACGCCTCTGAGGTCCGCGTCCAGGGTTTCGCCGGTTGGAAGGCCGGCATGACCCACGTCCTCTCCCGTGACCTCAACCCCCGCTCCACCACCGCAGGACAGGAAGTCCGAGTCCCCGTGACCGTCGTTGAAGTGCCAAAGATGCGCATCCTCGGCGTCCGTGGCTACACCATGACCCCCTACGGCAAGCAAGCCGCTGGCGAGGCATGGTTGTCCAGCGAGGACATCAAGGAGGCTTTCCCTGAGGTATTCGATCGCATTTCCACCCGCAAGGTGCACGACACCGACGCTCACTTCGCCACGCTCGAGGAGGCTGACCTCTGCGAGGTTCGCTTGATCGTTGCCACCCAACCTGGCAACGTGTCTGGAACCCCCAGCAAGGTCCCCGAAGTGATGGAAATCGGCCTCTCCGGTGGCAGCCCCTCCGACCGCTTGGCCTACGCCAAGGAACACATGGGCGAGGAATACAGCTTCGCCGACTGCTACGATGAGGGCACCCTCACCGACGTGGTCGCTGTGACCAAGGGCTACGGGTGGCAGGGTGTGATCCGCCGATTTGGCGGAAAGCTCCAGTCCCACAAGAACTCCAAGAAGCGCCGACAGCACGGAAACATGGGTGACTTCGGTACCGGATACGTCCGCAAGACCATCCGCCAGGGCGGTCAGACCGGCTATCACCAGCGCACGGAATACAACAAGCGCATCCTCCGCATCTCCAACCCTGACGAGCACCCCATCACGCCCGCTGGCGGTTTCCTGCACTACGGGAACGTCGGCTCTGACTACGTTCTCGTCAAGGGCAGCCTGCCTGGCCCCGCTAAGCGCCTCATTCGCTTCCGCGACGCCAGCCGTGCAGAGAACATGCAGATCCATGATTACGAAATCACCTACGTGAGCACCGCGTCGAAGCAGGGGGCCTGAAGATGAAGGTCAAGGTCATGGACATCACAACGACCGTCTCTCAGGGCGAAGTCGAGGCAGGTCGCCTCCACTCCGACATCGAGGTGGACGTCAACGAAGGCAAGGCCATCACCCTGCCCTCGAACTTCGAGGCCTCCGTCCGTACGGACCTCATCAAACTCGCTGTGGCGTCCTCGCGCGCCAACCGCCGCCAGCCCTACGGGTCCCGTGCCCACCAGGGCAAGCGCCGCCCGATGGCCGGCATGAAGCACTCCGTCGAATGGTGGGGCAAGGGCCGTGGTGTGTCCCGCATCATGCGTCGGGCAGGATCCCGTCGCGGTGCCCAGAACCCGCACACGCTCGGTGGACGCCGTGCACACGGCCCCAAGGTCGAGCGCGACTGGTCCCGCAAGCTGAACCAGAAGGAGCGCCGCTTGGCGCGTGACGCTGCGCTCGCGGCCACCACCGACGTCGCGACGGTGGTTGCCCGTGGTCACCGCATTGGTGACGACGTTGCTTCGCTGCCTATTGTCCTCGGTTCCTACACCGAGGTCGTCGACGGTGACACCAACACCTACGATATCGAGACCTTCAACCACGGCCACGCCACGCGCAAGGCCAAGGCCATGTTCGAGGCCCTCGGCCTCGGCGAGGACCTCCGCCGTGCCCGTGAGGGCCGCAAGATTCGTGCCGGGAAGGGGACCATGCGCGGGCGCGTCCACAAGACGCCCAAGTCCGTGCTTCTGGTCGTGTCCCGCAAGGAAGGCCTGGCGCACGCTGTGCGCAACCTGCCCGGCGTTGACGTCGTGGCGGTCAAGGACCTCTGCGCGGAAGACCTCGCCCCCGGTGGCGCGGTCGGTCGCCTGACGGTGTTCACCAAGAGCGCCGTGGAGGCCATGAACTGAGGTGAGACCATGGATGCATACGACGTCATCATCATGCCCTGGCTGACCGAGAAGTCGATGGAAGCCCGCTCCATGGAGCAGCGCCTCGAGTTCATCGTCGACAAGCGCGCCACCAAGACGCAGATCGCTCGCGCCGTCGAGATCATCTTTGAGGTCGAGGTCGCGAAGGTCAACACGCGAATCACCAAGCACGGCAAGCACGCCTCGGTGCGCTTGGCCGAAGGATACGACGCGGAAGACGCCGCAATGCGCCTGGGTGCGTTCTGATTTGGGGGGATGAAACATGGGTAAGCGAATTCGTGCACAGCGCAAGGGGTCCTCCCCTCGCTACAAGGTCTCCAGCCACCGGTTCCCCGGGAAGAACGCCATGCCACGTGAGAACGATGTGGTTGGCGAGGTCATCGACCTCATCCACAGCCCGGTCCACACCGCGCCTCTGGCCAAGATCAAGCTCCCCGACGGTGAGACGACCATGGTCGTCGCCACCGAGGGAGTTGCCATCGGCTCCACCATCGCGGTGGGCGGCAACGTGTCCCTCAAGCCCGGCAACATCACCGCGCTGGCCAACATCCCTGAAGGAACAGCGGTCAACAACGTCGAACTCCGTCCCGGTGACGGTGGCAAGATTGCCCGCTCCGGCGGCAACTCCGCCATCGTCGAAGGTGCGGTGGGCGACAAGATCCGCGTTCGCCTGCCCTCCGGCTCCCTCAAGATGCTCCCCAGCACCTGCCGCGCCACCATTGGTGTGCTCGCCGGCCACGGCCGCAGCGAAATGCCGCTGCGCACCGCCGGTGCGGCCTACTACAAGGCCAAGGCACGCGGCAAGCTGTACCCTCACGTCAGCGGTGTTGCGATGAACCCCGTGGACCACCCCCACGGTGGTGGAAACCACCAAGCCGTTCACGGCCCCAACTCCGTCGCCCGTGGCACCTCTCCTGGTGCCAAGGTCGGTCTGATCGCCCCACGCCGCACGGGTCGAGGTCGCGGCAAGTCGAAGCAAGGTGAGTGAGCATGGCGAAGAAGAAGAAGTCATTCATGACCCCCAAGGCGTCGCGCCGCAAGGCACGCAAGCGCCTCGCAACCACCACGTCTCGCGCCAAGAAGGAGTTCACGTACCGTGGCTACTCCGTGGCCGACCTGAAGGAAATGCCGCTCTGGCCCTCTGAGGAATCCGACAGCATGTCGGTCATCGAGCTGCTCCCTGCCCGTGCCCGCCGAACCATCGCGCGCGGCCTCTCTGAGGAGAACGAGCGTCTCCTCGACCGCATCCGCCGGACGTCCGGCCGCACTGTGCGCACGCACCGCCGTGACATGGTCATCCTCCCCGAGTTCGTCGGCAAGCGCATCGCCGTGCACAACGGCCAAGCCTTCGTCGAGATCGAGGTCCGTCCCGAAATGATCGGGCACTACCTCGGTGAATTCGCCCTGACCCGCCGAAGCGTCGCGCACAGCGGCCCTGGTGTGGGTGCAACCCGGTCGTCGAAGCACGTGCCGCTGAAGTGAGGTGAGATGAATGGGCAAGAACGCACGAACCATGAACCGACGCGACAAGCGTCGCCAACTCCCTCAGAAGGGTTTCACACAGCCTCTGCAAGGCAACCGCCTCTCCGTCGCCCGTGCCACGAACGTGGACGTGCACGTCAAGGCGTGCTTCGAAATCTGCCGCACCGTTCGCGGCATGACCGCGGGTGCCGCCGTCCGCAAGCTCGAGAAGGTCCTCCTCATTGATTCGGACCGCCCCGACATTCGCGCCAAGGCCGAAGCGATCCCATACCGCCTCGGTTCAGGCAACAAGAAGCGCAAGCGCTCCGGCCCCTCGATGGTCGGTCACCGCAAGGGTGGCATGGGTCCTGGTCGCTACCCCGTCAAGGCGTCCCGCGTGGTCATCAAGCTGCTCAACAGCGCGATGGACAACGCTCGCCACCAGCACGAAGACATCGATGCTGAGGACATGATCATCACCCACATTGCCGCCCACCGCGGGACCATCAAGCGTGGCTTCATGCCCCGTGCGCGTGGTCGAGCCACGCCAAAGAACCACTACCAGGTGAACCTCGAGGTCTTCCTTGAGGCGCCAGATTCCTACGACGTGGAGGACGACGAGTTCTGAGGTGAAGATGATGAGCAAGGAAAACAGCATCCGCCGCATCGTGAACCGGAACGTCGACCGTCTCCTGGTCAAGGAATTCCTGATGAAGAACACCAAGAAGGCCGGCTTTGGCGGCCTCGACATCGTCCGCACCCCTGCCGGCACGAAGGTCACCGTCACTGCCGAGCGCGTGGGCATGGTCATCGGCCGCCGTGGCAAGATCATCAACGAACTTCAGCGCCGCTTGAACGACGAGTTCACCCTCCCCTCGCCCAAGCTCGACGTCGTTGAGGTCGAGACCCCTGCCCTGAACGCTCAGGTCATGGCCGAAAAGATCGCTTCGGCCATGGAGCGCGGCTGGTACTACCGCCGTGCGGGCCACTCCGCCGCTCAGAACATCATGGACGCAGGCGCGCGCGGTGTGATCATCACCCTCGCTGGAAAGCTGACCGGGTCGCGCAACCGCACCCAGAAGTTCATCCTCGGCCACGTCAAGTACTGCGGTGAGACCGCAGAGCGCTACATGGACAAGGGCTACTCGGTCTGCGTCAAGAAACTCGGCACCATCGGTGTGACCGTCGAAATCATGCGACCTGGCACCCGCCTGCCCCACGAAATCAGCATCTTCAGCGATGAGGAACTCGCCAACCGTGCAGCGGCAGCGGCGGAAGAGCCAACCACGGAGGTGGCGGAGTGACCCACGTCAGCAACCGCGACATCGCTTCGATGAGCCTCGATGCGCTGCAAGCGCGCCTCGTGGAACTTCAGGAAGAAATGCTTCAACTCAACGCTGAGAAAGCGCTCGGTGGGACCCCCGCCAACATGGGCGCCTACAAGGCGACGAGCCGCAGCATCGCGCGCATCAAGACCCACCTCGCTCAGCGAGCAGACTGAATTCAAGGAGACGACACCATATGGCCGTGATCTGCAGCACCTGTGGGCTCCCGAACGAGCTCTGCATCTGCCAAGAAATCGCCAAGGAACAACAACGCGCAATTCTGAGCACAGACAAGCGGAGGTACGGCAAGATTGTGACAAAGGTGGAGGGGCTCGACGACGGTGCCATCGACATCAACAAACTCGCAAAGTTGCTCAAGAACAAGTGCGCCGCTGGTGGAACGGTAAAGGGACGTACGATTGAACTCCAAGGGGACCACAAAAAGAAGGCGGCTCAGGTGCTTCGAAACAACGGATACAATGTGGAGGTGCGATGATGATGGACGTGCGTAACCTTCCTTGGATTGGCGCCGGTTTGACCGTCGTCGCCGCGGCCGATGCCAGCCTCATCGGTCGTCAGGGTCACGTGATTGGCGAGACCCGCAACACCATCCATCTCCTCGAGGGCGACCGTGCCCTCACCCTCGGCAAGGCCGGGATTTCCTTTTCCATCGACGGTTTCTCGACCGTCATCGACGGATCGCTGATGCGGCAGCGACCTGAAGACAGGACCAACCGCAACTACCCGAAGGTGTGAACATGCGAGACATTGGAATCGACGTGAAGGCCCCCACTGGTGAGTGGGACGGGGACGAAAACTGTCCCTTCTACGGCAGCCTCCGCTTGCGCGGCCAGGTGCTTGAGGGCACCATCGCCAGCGTGGGCATGCAGAGCACGATCACCTTGCAGCGTGACAACGTCCGCTACATGCAGAAGTACGAACGTTTTGAGAAGCGCACGAGCAAGATGAGCGCTCACCTCCCCGCCTGCATTGGCAAGGTCGAGATTGGTGACACGGTCAAGGTCATGGAATGCCGCCCGCTCTCCAAGTCGGTTGCGTTCTGCGTGGTCGAAGTGACCTCCGGAGGTGAGGCCTGATGAAGGGCATCGCCGGCCGTCAGACCCGTGGTCTGCCCACCGCAGCACGCCTCCACGTTGCCGACAACACCGGGGCAAAGGTCGTCCAGATCATCAACGTCCTGAAGCTCGGCGGCACGATGCGTCGATACCCCTCTGCGGGTGTAGGCCACCTCGCGAAGGTTTCCGTCAAGAAGGGAACCCCGCAGACCCGCCGTCAAATGTTCAACGCCGTCATCGTCCGGCAGCGCCGCCCCTTCCGTCGTGCCGACGGCAGCTGGGTGCAGTTCGAGGACAACGCCTGCGTCATCGTCAACGAGCGTGGCGACGTCCAAGGTTCCGACATCAAGGGCCCCGTTGCTCGCGAAGCCGCAGAGCGCTGGCCCAGGATCGCCGCCACGGCGAAGCAGATTGTGTGAGGTGAGACCATGGTGAAGAGCAGCAAGCCCGGCAAGCAGCGCAAGGCCCAGGCCAACGCGCCCCAGCACATCAAGCGACGCAACGTCGCGGCCCGCCTCATGTTGGCGAACCCCGACGAGCGCCTCGCGCACCTCCGCTCCACGACCGTTCGCGTCGGCGACACGGTCCGCGTGGTCCGTGGCGACATGGCCCACGGCGGCAAGCGCCACGGTGGCAAGCGCCACGACGGCGCGACCGAGGGCGTCGTCCTGACGGTCGACTCCAACACGGGCCGTCTCACCATCGAAGGCGTCACGGTCGCCAAATCTGACAACCGCGAAGAAGCGGTCCCCGTGCACGCCTCCAACGTTGTGATCGTCCGACTGGACGAGTCCGACAAGCTGCGCATGCAGAAACTCACGGAGAACAGGAGTTGAACATCATGGCCAGTCCAAACCACCTGAAGCGCCTCGTCATGCCCCGCAGTTGGCCCCTTCCCCGGAAGACCAGCATCTGGGTGTCCAAGCCCAAGCCTGGAGCCCACTCCCTTGAGCGCGGCATGCCCCTCAACATGATCATCCGTGACGTCCTTGGGCTTGCGAACACGAACCGTGAGGTTCGTGCCATCCTCAACCAAGGCCTCGTCAAGGTCGACGGCCGCGTGTGCCGCGAGACCCGCCGTAGCGTGGGGCTCATGGACGTCCTCACCCTCGGCGAGGACAACTACCGCTGCGTCCTCGACCACAAGGGCCGCCTCCGATACCGCCCCATCCCCGCGTCCGACGCCGCGTGGAAGGTCTGCCGCGTCGAAGGCAAGACCACCGTCAAGGGCGGCAAGACTCAGGTCAACCTGCACGACGGTCGCAACATCCTCGTTGACGACGCCGCGCAGTACGCCACGCACGACGCTGTGCGCATCTCCCTCCCCGACCAAGAGGTGCTCGAGCACATCGTCTTCGCAGAAGGCACGCGCTGCTTCCTCATCGGTGGTGTGCACGTCGGCAGCTTTGCCAACGTGAAGGAGTACATCGTCAAGCGCTCCAGCATGCCCAACGAGGTTCAGTTCGATGACTTCGGCACCACCGTCGGCAACGTGTTTGCCGTCGGGTCCGCCGACCTGCCGACCACGGAGGTGGCTGCGTGAGCGAGTCCGCCAACCCCATGATGCAGCCGCGCATCACCAAGGTCGCCGTCAACATCGGTGTCGGAGAAGGTGGAAACCGCCTGATCAACGCCGAGAAGGTGCTGGAACTCGTGACGGGCGTCCGCCCACAGCGCACCCTCGGGCGCATCCAGAACCGCGACCTCAAGGTCCGTCAAGGCGCGCCCATTGGGTGCAAGGTGACCATGCGCGATCAGGACCGCATCATGGCTTTCCTCAAGGACGCCTTTTGGGTCCGTGAGAACACCATCCCAGCGTGGAACTTTGACCGCTCTGGCAACCTTTCCTTCGGCATCCGTGACTACACGGATTTCCCCGAACAGAAGTACGACCCGGAGATCGGCATCTTCGGCATGGACATCACCGTGGTGCTTGAGCGCCCCGGCCACCGCGTCTCGCGACGCCGCCGCCACAAGGCGAAGGTCGGGCAAGACCACCGCGTCACCACGGACGAGGCTCGCGCCTGGTTCAAGGAGACGTTCGGCTTGACCATCATGGAGGAGTGAGAAGCATGGCACGAGATCATGGAGAACGCATTGGTCGAACCAACGGTTGCCGCCGCTGCGGCCGCCGCCGTGGATTGATTCGCCGACACGGGCTGCGCCTTTGCCGCCAGTGTTTCCGAGATGTGGGGCCGGAGATCGGCTTCAGGAAGTTGAACTGAGGAGGGGGATGAGAGATGCAATTCGATCCGCTGAACGACGCACTGGTCAAGATTCACAACGCTGAACAGGCCGGTAAGATGACCGTTGACCTTTCCCCGGCTTCCAAGCTGCTTGGCAACGTCCTTTCCATCATGCAAAAGGCCGGTTACGTTGGTGAGTATGAGCGCGAAGAGGACGGCCGTGGTGGCCACTACGCGGTGCAACTGCGTGGTGCCATCAACCGTTGTGGTACCGTGAAGCCACGGCACAGCGTTCGCCGCCAAGAGTACGAGCAGTGGGAGTCCCGCTACCTGCCCGCGCAGGACTTCGGGCTCCTGATCCTCTCGACCAGTTCCGGTGTGATGAACCACTATGACGCCAAGGACGCCCGTATCGGTGGGAAACTCCTGGCCTTCGTGTATTGAGGTGAGACCATGGTGAAGATTGACCGAATTGAACACGCCATCGACCTGCCTGAGGGCGTCACCGCCACCATCGAGGGTGCGGTGTTGACCGTCAAGGGTCCGAAGGGCGAACTTTCCCGTGAATACCAGAGCAGCCGCGTCAGCCTCCTGCAGGACGGCGCCGGTCTTCTTGTGCGCAGCGACCTGCCCCGTCGCAAGGACAAGGCCCTCGCCGGCACCTGGAACGCCCACATCAACAACATGGTGAAGGGCGTGACGGAGGGCTTCTCCTACACCCTGCGCTGTTTCTACTCTCACTTCCCGATGACCATGAAGGTCGAAGGGTCTGAGTTCGTCGTGAACAACTACTTCGGTGAGCGTGTGCCTCGCCGTGCGTCGATCCTCAGCGGCGTCGACGTGCGCGTTGAGAACAAGACCGACGTGATCGTGAGCGGCATCGACAAGGAAGCGGTCGGCCAGACCGCCGCCAACATCGAACGCAGCACCACGGTGAAGAACCGTGACCGCCGCGTCTTCCAAGACGGTATCTACCGTGTCGCCAAGGAGTGATCAGGATGTCCGACGATTTCAGCAGCATGACCGTCGCGCAGCTCAAGGAGTTGCTCAAGGAACGTGACCTTCCCGTTTCTGGGAACAAGAAGGACCTCATCGCTCGCCTCGAAGGCGCCGATGACGCCCCCGCCCAAACCGAGGAAGCCCCGGAAGCCACCGAGGCTCCCGAGGCCAAGGACGATGCTTGGGACGACGAAGATTGGGACGACGAGGGTGAGGGCGAGCTTCACACCGCCCGTCAGAAGCCCGTGCTCGACGACGCCACCCGTGAGGCGCTTGCCTTGCGGGCCGCTCAGAAGGCCAAGACGCCCACCTTCCGTCGAACCGAATGGTTCCGTTACGCCCGCCTGTCCCGCTCCGGATGGCGCAAGCCCAAGGGTATGGACAACAAGCAGCGTCGCAATTTCAAGTACCGCGGTTCGCTTGTTCGCATCGGTCACGGTAAGGTGGCGGCCGCACGTGGTCTCCACCCCAGCGGGTTCTCTGAGGTCATGGTCCACAACGTGGGCGACCTCGATGGCATCGACCCCGCCGTCGAAGCCGCTCGCATCGGTTCCGCCGTCGGCGGCCGGAAGCGCGCCACGATTCACGCCCGTGCCGATGAACTCGGCATTCGCGTGCTCAACCGCCGGAGGGATGCCTGATGCAGTTGACCAACCAAAAGCGCCTCGCAGCCAAGATCCTCGGATGTGGCGTCCACCGCGTGTGGATCAACTCTGACTACATCGACATGGTCGCCAGCGCCGTCCAGACCGAGGACATCCGCGAATTCATCGACCAGGGCATCATCAAGGCCAAGCCGGTCAAGGGCACGTCCCGTGCTCGCGCCCGTGTTCGTCTCGAGCAGAAGCGCAAGGGCCGCCGCAAGGGTCAGGGGAAGCGACAGGGTACCGCTAACGCGCGCAACCCACGCAAGAACCGCTGGATGCGGACCATCCGTGCTCAGCGACGCGTCCTCAAGGAGCTCCGCACCGACGGAACCCTCGACGCCGCCGGCTACCGCCATTACTACCTGAAGGCCAAGGGTGGTTCCTACCGATCCATTGCGCACATGCGCACCCAGATGGGCGTCGAAGGCGTCCAATTCAAGGAGAGTGAGGCCTGATGCAGCACACACGTCGTCGTACCATCTTCCGCCGCCGTTTGTCGTCCACCACCGATTACCGCCGCCGCCTCCGCCTGCTCAAGAGCGGGATGCCTCGTGCGGTCGTACGCGTGTCCAACACGCGCACCACCGCGCAAATCACTTCCTATCACAAGGACGGTGACGTCGTGATCGCGACCGTGACCGGAAGCGACCTTTCCTCGCGCTACGGTTGGCCTGCGGACCTCTCCAAGAAGTCCGTCCCGGCCTCCTACCTCGTCGGCTTTGCCCTCGGCAAGGCGGCCCTTGCGGCCGGTCACGACGAAGCCGTGCTCGACATCGGGCTCGCTGCCAGCACCCCCGGCAACCGCGTCTACGCCGCGCTCCGCGGCATGGTCGATGCCGGTCTTGAGGTCCCGCACGGCGAAGACGTGCTTCCCGACGATGACCGCATCAACGGCGCACACATCGACGAATCCATCGCGGACAAGGTGGAAGCCTGCCGCACCACCATTGAGGAGGCGTACTGAACATGAGCGAAGAGACCCCCATCCAGAACATGGCTCCCGGCCTCCTGCAGGCCTTCGCCCCTCAGGAAGAAGCGCCCCAAGACGGCCCTCGCCGTCGCCGCCGCCGCGGTCCTGACCCCCTGCTCGCGCTCCGCGAGTGGCAGCCCCGCACCCGCCTTGGCCAGAAGGTCATGGCCGGTGAAATTGTGTCGTACGAGCAGGCGCTCGCCAGCGGCCTACCCATCCGTGAAGTCCAGGTCGTGGACGCCCTCTTGCCCGGTCTCGAGGACGACGTGATCAAGGTCAACATGGTCCAGCGCATGACCGACTCCGGTCGCCGAGTTCGATTCAACGTCATGGCGTGCGTCGGCAACAAGGACGGCTACGTCGGTCTCGGCATGGCCAAGGCCAAGGAAGTCCCCAAGGCCATCGAGAAGGCAATCACCGCTGCGAAGCTCAACCTCATCCGCGTCCAGCGCGGCAACGGTTCGTGGGAATCTTCGGCCGGACCCGGCACCTCGGTGCCCTTCAAGGTCAAGGGCCGCTCCGCCTCGACCCGCGTGACCCTCATGCCCGCCGCCGCAGGCAAGGGCTTGGTCATCGGTGAAACCGGCAAGCGCGTCCTGCAGTTGGCCGGTGTCAGCGACGTGCTGTCGCGCACCAGCGGTCAAACCCGCACCACCATCAACTACGCCGCGGCCACCTTCAACGCCCTCAAGGCGCTGAACACGACCCGCGTCACCCAGGAGCAGCGCGAGCGTCTCCACATCACCTACGGGAGGGCGATTTGATGAGTTGGATTGTTGTTCGAGTTCGAAGCGACGTGAAGGTCGAGCGGTCCATCCGCGAGACCATGCACCACCTCAACCTCACCCGCGTGAACCACGCGGTGATCATCCCCAAGAACGATCAGTACCGTGGCATGCTTCAGAAGGCCAAGGACTACATCACCTGGGGCGAAGCCGACCAAGGCACGGTTGAGTCCATGCTCCGCCACCGCGGCCGCATGGTTGGCGGTGCCCCCCTCACCGACGAGGCCGTCGCCGAAGGCGGCGTCCACGACGACATCGGGGCCATGGCCAGCGCCATCGCCTCGGGCAAAGGCACGGTGAAGGACGTCCCCAACATGAAGCGCGTCTTCCGCCTTCACCCGCCCCGCGGGTCGAAGGGATGGGGCGGCATCAAGCGTTCTCATGTCAACGGTGGAGCCCTCGGCCCCCGTGGCGATGCAATCGGTGCGCTCATTGAGCGCATGGTGGAACAATGAGGTGAGATGATGGGACAACGATCACAGAAGCATCGAGGACGCTGCCGCACCAACGGACGTGGCCACAAGGCCGGCCGTGGTGCAGGAAAGCGCGGCGGCCGCGGAAACGCTGGTATGAACAAGCACCGTGTCATGACGCGCATCAAGTACATGCCCAACCACTGGGGCATGCACGGATTCAACCGCGACCCTTCCCTGCGCAACGTCAGCGTGACGGTCAACGTCGGTCAGCTCGAAGAGATGGCCGCCGGTGCCGACAGCATCGACCTGACCGAGCTTGGCATCGACAAGCTCCTCGGCTCCGGCCGCGTTACCACCGCCCTCAGCGTCACCGTTGAGAGCGCCTCGGCCAAGGCCGTTGAGAAGATCGAGGCTGCCGGCGGCAGCGTCGAGATGGACGACGACGACTGGGACGACGAAGCCTGATTTGGAGGTCCATGCGCACTGAACGTTCAAGAGCGCATGACCTGGCACACAACACGAGGGTGAGACCATGAAGCAACGTCCCATTCCAGCCGGCTACATCACAGCGGCCGTGGTCTACTTCGCCATGCTCATTTGGTGGCAGTGGGAGGAACTCAACGGCACCGGCCAGCCCCAAGAAGCCGCTTTGTTCGGCATCGGTCTCGCCGTGGTGTACCTCCTCTACCTTCTCGCCTGTTTCATGATTGAGATGCCGGAATCGCTCAAGACGGTCCCCGTTGTTGGTCGATACGGCAAGATGCTTGGCTGGTTGGCCCTGATCGGCATCGGGACATGGTACTCACGCCCTGAGGCGTGGGGCGGTTACGACCCCGCCGTCGGCTTCATTTTCGTCGGCGTCTACATCCTCGGATTCGGCGCCGCAGCCACCATCACGTGCTTTCTCTACGAAGGCGACAAGAGCAGCCGTCTGTACGCCCTGCACCGCTTCGTTGACGTCTATCCCACCATCGAGAAACCCGACCACCACGTCCGCTTCCGTGACAAAATCACGACCACCTTCCTGGTGCTCTGCATTTACTTCGCGATGACCAACGTGTTGCTGTTCGGTCTGTCTGGACAGGCGCTCGACTTGTTCAGCGGTTTCCGCTCCATCATGGCCGGTGCCTCCGGTTCCATCATGCACCTCGGCATTGGCCCTATCGTGACCGGCTCAATCATCATGCAGCTGTTCGCAGGTGCGAAGATCATCCGTCTTGACCTGACCAACAGCGACGACAAGGCGATGTACCAAGGCGTGCAGAAGTTGCTTGTCCTCATCATGATCCCCATCGAGTCGATTCCGCAGACCTACGGTTTCCTCGACCCGGCTGAGTTCCTTATCGACTCGTACGGTCTAGGTTGGGCCAATGCGGTGATCGTGGCACAGTTGTTCGCTGGGTCCTACCTCGTGTTCCTGCTCGACGAATTGGTCAGCAAATGGGGCATCGGCTCCGGTATCTCGCTGTTCATCGCTGCGGGTGTGGCCCAGTCCACCTTCGTGGGTTCCCTCTCCTGGCTGCCCACGACCACAGGCGTGCCCTATTCCATTCAGAACCCGCCTGCGGGGACGCTGCCGATGATCTTCTACATGTTCAGAGAATCGACGAATCAACAGATGGTGTCGATGAACGGTTTCGAGACCATCCTGTTAACGCACGTGAATCCGGTCGCAGCGCTGTTTTCGTCGGTGGTGGTGTTCCTCGTGGTCGCCTACGCCGAATCCAGCCGTCTTGAGCTGCCGCTGACGCACGGCAAGGTGCGTGGACACCGTGGAAAGTACCCCATCCGTTTGGTCTACGCTTCGAACATTCCCGTGATTTTGATGGCCGCGCTTTTGGCGAACATCAACATGTTCACCCTCCTCTTCTGGAGCCACCCGGTCTTGTCTAAGACCCCCTTCTTGGGGCGTGAGGGCTTCCTCTCGCTGTCCACATACATCGGCACCTACGAGGCGGGTCAAACCACGCCCTCAGGTGGCTTTGCTTGGTACTCCAGCATGGTCAACGGCGTCAACGACTGGTTGATTCCGTTGCTCAATCAACAGGGTGACATCTTCGGCCACACCGTTTGGCAGATTGTCCTGCACGTGGTCACCTACGTCGCGCTCATGACGGTGGGTTCGATGGTCTTCGCGAAGTTCTGGATCGACACCACGAACATGGGCGTCAAAGACGTGGCCAAGCAGATTGAGCGCACCGGCATGCAGATTCCAGGGTTCCGCAAGAACCCCAAGGTGCTCGAGAAAATCCTCGAGAACTACATTCCTCCCGTGACCTACTTCTCCGGCGCCTTTGTCGGCCTCCTGGCCGCCGGCGCCGACCTCTTGGGTACGGTCGGGAACGCCACAGGCACAGGTTTGCTGCTGGCTGTGGGCATCATCCTCAGGACCTTTGAGCAAATCCAGAAGGAACAAGCCATGGAGATGCACCCAATGCTCCGTGAGTTCATCGGCGTCTCGTGACCTCGCAGTGCAACGTTTACACGTGCTCTGCTGCGGTTTCATCTTCCGTTCGTCGCAACGGCTAAGGCTTTCTGAGCCCAAACGGGTCTTGGTGTGCCGCCTCAAAGCCGGATGCTCAGCGGAGCAGTGCCTCGATTCTGACCAAGATTTCCCCCCACCATGTTGATATAGGGGAGGTCTGTCGGTGTGTTGCTCGCGTTGTGCGGAACGGCGTTGGCGGCAGAGCCCCTCGGGGTGATGACAGCCGCCATCACCGCACAATGAGACGCCGAAGCATACGCGGTTTCGAGAACCCTCCTACGGGAGCTCGCTTGAGGCCAGGTAGGTGATCCATGTACGATGTATATCGTGCAAGGAGCAAGTGTTCAAACCACGTCAAGTCCAAAGACAAATTTTAGCGACGTTGTGATCGTCCCAAGGATCGAAAACGAGAGAAATCTGGTTGATCCTGCCAGAGGCGACCGCTATTGGAGTTCGATTAAGCCATGCGAGTCGAGAGCTTTAGGAGCTCGGCATACTGCTCAGTAACACGTGGATAACCTGCCCTGTGCTCCGGGATAACCTCGGGAAACTGAGAATAATACCGGATAGTCCACCACGCCTGGAACGGTGGGTGGATCAAAGGTCACGGCACAGGATGGGTCTGCGGCGTATCAGGTTGTAGGGGGTGTAAAGGACCCCCTAGCCATTGACGCGTACGGGTTGTGGGAGCAATCGCCCGGAGATGGATTCTGAGACACGAATCCAGACCCTACGGGGTGCAGCAGGCGCGAAAACTTCACACTGCAGGAAACTGTGATGAGGGAACTCCAAGT
>NZMM01000086.1 GCA_002694585.1 Methanobacteriota archaeon | reverse complement strand
ACGATCAACCACACCGCAGCAGGAAGCAGCACCATGCCATGCCTTCCGTTGTTGCCCAACACGACCATCGTCTCCCACCATGCAAGGTCCCACGCTTGGCCCTCAACGGTCCACAAGGCCGCGACGTAAGCTGAAAGCAGGCCCACGAGAAGGCCACACACCACGAGCAGTTCCATGGCGCCCTCACCTCTGTTGAAACCCATGGCGTCCTTCCCGAGGAAAGCCCAGAGCCCAGCTCCCACCAGCAAATAGAGGCCGAGCACGTCGAAAACAGCGAACGGCAAGAAACTCCACCACCACCATTCGCCCCGGGCTTCGCTTACGCTGCCGACGCCCAGCAGACCCGTGAGTCCCATGCCCAGCATTACGGCGAGCACGAACCAGCCAGCAGCACCTCGCCTTGTGACATGGCTGGCGCTCCAATCTCCGAAACTGATGGGTGGGACGAGCAATACCGCCAAGCCCATGGCCCACCACGGATTCAGGCCTTTGAGCGCGAGGAGAGCGGCTGCGGCCGCGGTGCTGATGCTGACCGCGACGATGACGGCAAGCACGGCTGCACCGTCGCGAGGTGTCCCCGATTGGATGCGTCTGAACAAGGCCGGATGAAGCGGAGCCAGGAGCATCACGCCACCGAGCAAGGTCCCAAGCGGCTCGCTGTAGCCACGCCCAATCGCGAAAAGCATGCCCGGATGCAGCAGGACGATGGACGCCAGCCACGGTGACCACGACGCATCCGGGTTGCGCCAACGTGGCAAGTTGCCCATGGCCCACGCCAGGACGGCAAGCGAGGCAAGGCCGACCAAGCGCACCCCAAACAGACCGAGGTCGAGGGGATCCAGCCACGCGGCCTGCGTCAGTTCTGTGCTGCTGTTTGGGTCGCTGGCCAACGGATCCACCGTCCTTGCCGAGCCCCACGGCGCTTGGCCGTCCTCGTCCACCGAGAGAAGCAGGGTGGTGTCCAAACCCGGGGCGTTGCTCAGCACCGCGACGATGACGAGCACGATGCCCACGACGAGCCACAAGCGGCCACGCTGCTCCACGTCCCGTGGCTGCCTCCGGCTCGCTTGACGGTTGGGGTCCGCACGGGGCTCAGCGAGCCTTCATGCGCCCTCGGCTCAAGGTGCGGGCATGTTCCGACCCCTCGAAGGCGTGCGCGTCCTCGATCTGTCCCGCGTCTTGGCTGGGCCTTACGCGGCCAAACTGCTGCAGGACCTTGGTGCCGACGTGCTGCGTGTCGAAGCCCCGTGGGGGGACGATACGCGGGGCTGGGGCCCTCCCTTCACCGAAGTGGACGGCGACGAAGTCGCGGCGTACTGGACCTCGGTGAACCTCGGCAAGCAGGTCATCCGCAGGGACCTGCGCATCGAAGAGGACCTCGAAGACGTCCGACGCTTGGTGGCCAACGCGGACGTCATCCTCGAGAATTTCCGCCCCGGCCGCGCCGACGCGTGGTTCGCGCCGTGGCCCGAGCGCGCCGTGGTCTGCAGCATCACGGCCTACGGCAACGACGGTCCGCGTCGAGACGAGGGCGGATACGACCTTGCCATGCAGGCCCGCAGCGGGCTGATGGGCATCACCGGTGACGCCGAGGGCGGGCCTGCCAAGGTCGGCGTGGCGGTCATCGACGTCGTCACTGGATTGCACGCCGGAGCGGCGGTGCTCGCCGCCTTGTTCCGTCGAGAACGCGAGGGTGTGGGTTCGCGGCTGACCTTGTCGCTGTGGGACTGCGCGCTTGACCTGCTCATCAACCAAGCCCAGAACGCCCTGGTCGGTGGCACCAACCCAGGCCGGATGGGGACAGCACATCCCAACCTCGTCCCCTACCGCGCCTTCCAAGCGGCCGATGGTGAGGTTGCCATCGCGGTCGGTTCCGACGCCCAATGGGCAAAACTGGTGGGGGCGCTGGAATTGACCCTTCCTGAGGACGCCGAGTGGAGCACGAATCCCAGCCGCGTCACCGATCGCGTTCGAGTCGAGACGTGCGTCGCGAAGGCCGTGGCTCCCCTCACGCGGGCCGAGGTCGAAGCACGCTTGGTTGGCGTGCCGTGCGCGCCTGTGAACCGCATCCTCGAGGCATTGGACGATGCGCAAGCCAAAGCCACCGGGGCGCGCATCGAAACCGACGGCGTGCCGCACGTGGCCAGTCCACACCGCTTCCACACGTGATNACAGCTGCAACACGCCAAGCAGCGTGCCGTANCCNACGAGCATGAGGAAAGGNGTGTCCCACGCGTGTGGGGANTANGCCTCGGTGAGGGTCATNGCGATGGGGATGACGAGNAGTCCNGCCACAAATTGTGGCGTGGTCAGCAGCGCAGCGTGCATCAGCAGCACCACGATGCCGGTGATCAGCACGCACGCACTGCCTTCGAGGGTCCGGGTGAAGCGCTGGGAGGTGAACAGGGCTCGAACGCTGTATTCGCGCTTCCCAAACCGGACCCCAACGGGTTCCGCTAAACCGTCTCCAACGATGTTGATGAGGATTGGAATCGTGACCAAGGCCTCGTAGCCAAGGTGGCCAAACCACCAAATCATGGGCACCATCACCGCGAAGCCGGCCGCGTATTGGGTCCACAACCAGAGCAAGGTGTGGGGCCGATCTTCAGGGCGGTCGAAACCCTCGAACATCAACTGGAACACGGGGACCTTGCTGCGTACCCGTTCGAGGAAAATCACAAGAAAACCAAGCGTGCCGAGCGCACTGACGCTGAGGTACACCACGTCGGTGAAGGTCTCAGACGCAAATTGCTGGTCGACGAACACTGGAATGAAAAAAATCGCGAAGTGGTTGATTTTCCGCGTGTAGTTGACCTTCATGCCACGCCTGGCAAGCACGCCAGCAAGCAGAAGGACGGCGACCAAGCCGACCACTTTGACCACGCTGGCCAACGCCGTGGAGTCTGAAGCCACGTGAGGTGGTTGTGCCCCGACGACATAAGCGTGGCTCCAAATCGACAACGGCAGGTCGGAAACCGGTTGATTCATGGACAAGTCAGGACGTCATCGATGCGTGGCTGGAGGCCAAGGACTCGCCCTCGTTGGCGTGCTGACGGTGCTTCCGACGCCGATGTTGGTCGTCAACATCTTGTTCGCCGTGGCCCTGTTTACCTTCCCCAGCGTGATGGTTTGGTTGGATCGTCAGGGCCGCATGCCCACGGCGCTGCCTTGGTTTCACCTTCTCGTGGTCACGCCGGTGCTGGCCTTCCTTCTCCTGATGATTTCCTTTCAGCCAAACAGCTACTGCAACACCATCCTCCAGCACTCCGAGTTTCGAGCCTTCTACGTGCTGTTCCTTCCATTTCTGCCGCTCCTCGCCCACATGGTTGGCTCCAACAAGGTGGGCCGGCCGTGGCTGTTTGGATGCATCCTCACGTTCTCCTTGCTGTTCGTGTACGACCTGACGGTGGCCTACGAAGTACTGCACATGGTCTATCAAAACCAAGCAGCAGAAGGTGTCGTGTACTCAGGCGCACGCGCCTGGGAATGCAACCACTTTGACGGCGCATCCATGCAGGTGGCCTTCCGTGCCAAATGGCGTGCCAACCAGGCCTTCCTCGTCCTGATGCCGTTGGTCTTGATCGGCGCACGCCTCGTCCAACGGCGACGCCGTGTTGACGACGCATCTCAGAACGAGAAGAGCGAAGTCTGACCGCCGCCGAGTCGTCCGCCGTTTTCCAGCTTCTCAAAGGCCTCGTCCATGCGACGCTGACTGAAGGCCCGCTCCACCTGCAGAAATTGCTTCAGGCCAGCCACGTCGACGGGTTTGAGCACCAACTGTTCTGGTTCGGTGGGGTTTGCGGGGTGCTCGTGGAAAATCGCTCGGACCTCCGCAATGTTGTCCGGGACGTCTACGCCCTTGGCCTCGCAGACGCCTTCCAAGGTCCCGTGCTTGTGCAGCAGTTTGAGGCCGGTCTTTGGGCCCACGCCTCGGATGCCGGGGTGGAAATCCGTGCCGATCATGATGCCGAGATCAACCAGTTGTTCCTGGCTTAAATCGAGTTCTGCCCGCATTGCATCGAGATTAATTCGTTCTGCATAAACCGTCCTTCCGTAGCGCTTGGTGCCGTCTGCCATGAGGTTCCGCACCAGCACCGGTGAGCCGTAGAGGAGGGCGTCCCAATCCTGCGTGGCCACGACGTCAAGATGCCCGCGCTGAGCCATCACGGCGGCTTGGGCCTCACCTTCAGCTGCAGCACCAACCCACGGTACGCCAAGCAGATCGAGCATGTCCTTTGTTTCCTGCACCATCTCTGGCGAGTAGTGCATGATGCGGGCGGCCAGTTTCTGAGCGAGGCGATGGTCTCCGGAAGCTCGTGCAGCGGCGTACTGCTCTTCAGCCTCTTGGCGCCGTTCACGCCGCGCGGCCAGTTCCGCTTCCTTCAGGGCAGGTGAGGGGCCATCAAAGACGTAAACAGGAACGATGCGGTGTTCCAGCAGCGCACAAGTGCGCTGAAGGAATCCCATCAGGTGCGCCACGTAGCGTCCGTCGGGCGCCCGAAGCGGCATCCCGTCGCCCTCCGGAGA
>NZMM01000085.1 GCA_002694585.1 Methanobacteriota archaeon | reverse complement strand
GGATTCCCACTGGAGACCTGCACACCGTACCGGCTGAGCACGGCATGATCATCGGCTTGCATCCGTACGGTGAGGTGCAGGTGGTTCGCCTCACAGGCGTAACGTGGGGGCTCAAGGATGTCGTCCTGACGACCGGCACCCAAGGCGTACACAACGTGGCGGAAGGTGCGGAGGTGCACATCCATCTCGCCTCGGGCGACCTGATCTTGAGCCGTTCGAGGGATCATTTGGCATGACCGGGCAAGGCCGCATCGAGCATGGCACTGTAGTCGCCTTCCCCGTCCCACGCTTGGGCGACCAAGTCGATGCGCGAGCGCTCGCGCGTTTCTTCAAACGTACCCCAGCGCTGGAGGAGGCCCAAGCGGTACGCCATGCGTGGGCTGTGGCCAGGCAAGAGGAGACGCCAGACGTAGGGGATTCGAACAGGAGAAATTCTGTTGATTTGAGCACGCAATTCTGTGGCGCAGGTGGTTGAGAGGGAATGGTACCACTCTGGCTTCCGAGCCAACTCATCCGCCCGGCGTGCAAGGAGCATGAACAGTTGACGCTCGCGCCGCCTTGAGGTGGTGGTTCGGTAGCGGTGGACCTGATTCTTTCGAGCGTTGGTTCGAAGGAAAATCATGTCACGTTCGAAGCCGATGGACAAGTAGAGTTCGTAGGCGCGCCACATGCCTTCCCAAGGAGAGAAACGGTCCGAGGCATCGCGCCGGGCTTCGAAGGAGAAGGTCACGGCTTTCCCGTCAAGGAACTGGAAGGTGAGCATGGTGTGCGCGATGCCCTTTGTTTTGGAAAAATGGTCCACGATGTACCAGACGTCTTTGATGGCGTTCAAGTCGAAGGTGACGTCCTTCGCCCACGCCTCATCGCGGTCTTTGGTGCCCCGCCAGGTGAAGTCACGGACGTGAGAGAAAGTCACGGTGCGTGCTTCTTCATCCACCTCGGCCGTGGTTTGGTGGCGGCAATAGTCGCACCAGTCTCGATCGAGGGACGCGATACGGCGGCGGTAGACCCTGTAAAAGAGCCAAAGGCGGAGGCCAAGCCAGCCCACCATAACCCAAACCACCACGCGCAGGGCGAGGGGGATGGAATCTGGGAACAACCCGACCATTGGAAGGAGGCTCAGCGGACGGTGGATAGACCCGTCGGCGGGCGAAGACTCACCGGCGCGTGTGCATCGTGTCCTCGGACGGCGTCCGAACCTTGCCGAGGGTGTGCCGGAGGCACGATTCCAGTTCAGGATGCTCGAAACGGAAGCCGAGGTCTTGCAGGCGTCGTGGCTCGACATGCTGCCCTTCGAGGATCAGCTCTTGCCCCATTTCCCCGAACATGATGCGGACCACAAATCCCGGCAGGGGCGCGAAGGATGGGCGTCGAAGGACACGCCCGAGCACTTTGGCGAAGGTGCGCTGAGGAACGGGGTTTGGCGCGGTGATGTTGAACGGTCCATCCGCTTCCGTATGCATCATCAGATGATGAACGGCATGGACGTAATCGTCCATCGAGATCCAAGACAAGCGTTGCCGTCCGCCGCGGATTGGTCCGCCCGCACCCATCTTCGCGGGCAAGAGTTGCTTGCCCAGAAGGCCTCCTGCGGCTGTGGTGACCAAACCTGTTCGAAGATGAATCAAGCGAATGCCGGCTTCCTTGGCGGGGANCGCTGCGTCTTCCCATGCATTGGCCATGTCGCACAGGAACCCCTCGCCTCTGCTGGAAGATTCGGTCAACACCTCGTCACCACGGTTTCCATACACGCCNATGGCCGAGCCTGAGAGGAAGACCTCTGGAGGCTGTTCGGCGGAGGCCAGCGCCTCAGCAAGATGACGCGTCGGTCCGATCCTGCTGTCACGGAGCAAAGCCTTCCTCGCAGTGGACCAACGCTTGTCACCGATGCCAGCCCCGGCGAGGTGGATGACGGCATCAAAGCCCTCGAAGGATCCTTCGAGGACCTCACCGGTTCGGTCGTTCCATCGCACCACCTCGCATTCTGCAAGGTGCTTGGGTAGCACGGTTTCCTTTCGCAGCAGACGAACCACGTCGTGCCCAGCGGCAAACAGGAAAGCGCAGAGCTGCGTACCAATGAGCCCCGTCGAACCGCTCACAAGCACGCGACGACGTGGCAGATCCGCCGTTTCCTCGATACGCCGNAGGTCGCCGCGAACNCGATCGCTTCGGAAACGGAACATGGAGCGAAGACGGGGCATGACCGTGATCGGCGCGGTCCAGCCGCTGAAGAGATGGAAGGGAAGCCGCCACTGCACNGTGTCCACCACTTCTGATTGGGCNCCATTGGCGTCAAACCGATGCTCGTGATCCCAACGGCCAAATGGCCCCTTGACCATCTTGTCGGAGAAGGCCTGTCCGTCCTTGACGTCGAAATGTTCAGCAATCCACATGGGTCGCAGGGGCCCCAAGCGCATCTTGAACCGCGTTTGCTGACCGTCCTCNAGGCCNCCAAGTTGAACCGGCGTCAAGCGCTCCCATTCTGGCATGATGCGAACGAAGGCTTCGGGGGAGTCGTGCCACGCCCACAGCGCGGCTTGAGAGGAGGGCATGGGTGCACGGTGTTCAAAGACAGGCATGTTCACACCTTCGCGAGGACCCCTGTGGCCGCAGGGACGGGGTTTGACAGGTGGCCTAGCCACGGTGGAATCGCGCCGTCTGAACCAGCAAGGTGGTCCAGCAGAAGCAAAGGAGCCATCCGCGGAAGGTGGCCCTTCCGGTAGGCGTGGATGGAGCGGATGACCTCTTCNCGGCGGGGTGANCTGAGGGCGAGGTCCATCCGAGAGAGCGCGCGTTCCATGGCGTGTGCAAAGCGCCCACGTCGCGGCAGAACGTTGAGGTNGNCCTGAGCCTCAATCATGTACTTCAACGCCACTTCGGACGCCGGCAAACCGGCATCAAACCCAGCAGCAATGGTGCGGCCAAGCTTGCGCTTCGCGTCTGCGGTGCGCGCAACGAGGAAGATCTTGTGCTCCTGGTGGAAGGCCATGAGGCGCTGTGCGGTCCAGCCCTCTTGACCGGCGGATTGCCAGCGGTGATGGAAGTGAACGCGGGCAAGGAAGTGCTCGGCCTGGTTAGGGTCGTTCAACCGCCCTTCCTCAATCACCGGAATCTGGGGGTTTAGGGCCATGAAGACCATGGCAAACACGCCGACGCCGTCGCGTTGGGGCCCTCCTTCCTTGGCCGGGTGAACCTTCACCCGCTCGACACCACAGGACGGTGAATCCTTCTTCAACACAAGGCCGTTGACGCCCAAACCCGCCAAGTCATCCGCTGTTCGGGTCGCCCACGCCACCATCGCATCGGTCAAATCCTTGCCAGAGCGAGGNTCAATCAATCGGACGCCGTTCTCNCCTTTTGAGAGTCGGATGNTTGGTCGAGGGGTACCCAATCCGATGCCCACTTCAGGACAGACGGGCAGGAGCCTCAGGTGTTCGGACCATCGACGCGACAGGGGGTGAAACTCGCATGCGTCTCCGTTGTGGCGGACGGGTGAACCCAGAAGGCACGCCGATGCCGCCACGAGCGGTCTGTCCATGAAAGTAAGGACTTCGTGGAGTATATGAACGGCAGTTTGGGCTCGGTCACACGTCCCGTCGGGGCGGCATCCGGAACGAGGAGCCCAACGTCTGCTGAGANGGTCCGGGACCAAAGCGGGTGATGTATTCGCGGGTCTTGACCTTCTTCTCCGTGCGATGCGACATCATGCAGCGCACCTTCCCAAAGACCGGACGCTCGGTCCAGCCGCGGTCGAACTTCCCGCACACCCAACCNATGCCAGCGTAGGAGTTTGGATCGCGACCGTCCAAGGCCCAGCGGTCGTTCAGTGCAACCATCCAATCGAAAGCGAGCTGGGGCGTTGGGGCCCATTCGAGGATTTTCTTCCCCCACAGCATCCTCAGGTAGTTTTGGATGATGCCCTCCTGCATGAGTTGACGCTGGGCTGCGTTCCAGAGCTCGTCACCCGTTTGGGCGGCTTCCAGTTGTTCGAAGGTGTACGCACCAGGACGCGGGTCGTCAGCGTGTTCAGCCAAGGTGGCCTGGGCCCACTCTGGGATTGAACTGTATCCGTCGTGATCCTCGACCATGTGGGCGTGGATGAACGCAAGGTCCCGCCACGTGATGACTTGGTCAAGGAAGGCTTCTGCGCCTGCAGGGAGTCCCCACCAGCCCGAGCGACGACCATCGGACGGCGGAGTGACGTGACCCGGGTCCCAACCGTACAAGTCGAGGACGTCCTTGACCATCCTCTGCGCGGAGATGTGGCCGTAATGCAGCCACGGTGAGAGTCCAGTCGCGGCTTGCAAATCCGGGTGATTTCGGTCTTCATGATACCGTTCGAGGCGGTCGTCGAGGAACTTGCGCCAGCGCTTGTTGGCGGACATGCTGCCGCCTTTCATGTGGGGAACGGGCGCAACGTCGTGGTCGATGTCGAGTGCAAGAAGCGCTTCTCTTCCGACGTCGTCGCCCTCAGCCGTTCGCCAAATGAATTCCAATGGCGTCTTTGGCGTGTCCGTTTCCTGAAAGGCCAAATCAACGAGGGTCTCGTCGACATCAGGCAACGCGAGCGCCGGCCCCAAGGGGTGTTCGACGGGGAGGTCAGCCAGATGATCTTCGATGGTCTTGTGCAGATGGCGACGAAGCGAATAAGCCGTGGTGAAGGCGCGCCCAGCGTGGCGCATTGAGATGAATCCGTTTCCGTCCACGACGTGAACCTCGCATGGCGCGAGCTTCATGGCACGTTCCGCGACCTGACGCGGCATGTACGTGGGGTAATCGTCGATGACGAGGGCGTCTGCATCCACGCTCATCCGTGCCAGCAACCCACGGGCCTCGCCATGGCGGGTCTCGACATATGGGACGTAAGTCACGCCGCTTCCAAGCATGGTGGTGCGCTGGTCGATCATGCCCTGCAGCACGAAGGTGTGGATGCGGTCGTTGGCCCATCGATGGCCGATGGCCAAGGCTTCGACCACAAGCAGGGGGAGGTTCCTCTCGACCGCGAGGTTTACGGCATGCTCGAGGGCGAGGTTGTAGGACGTTCGCCTGGATGAGGTCATCCAGTACAGCACGTGTGCTCCGCTGTGCCCGTCTTTCGCCGGCCTGACGGCCAAACGAGGGCTCCGCTGCTCGAGCATAGCGGCGGCGCCCATCGATTTTCATGGGCGACAGGTGGTATATCAAGAACCGTTCAGGGTCCTGCGGTGAGCAACGACGCTTCATATACCGATGCACTTCCTAACAATCATGGCCATCAGCATTGAGCCAAGCAACCACACCGTGCCTGCACAGGCGGTGCTTCCCACGGCGTTCGGGACGTTCAACTTGCACGCCTTCGTCGACCCGAAGGACGGTGCGGAGCACGCCCTCCTGACGGTCGGCGACCTGACCTCGGCCGAAGCCCCCCTCGTGCGCATCCACTCAGAATGCCTGACGGGCGATGCTTTTGGAAGCCTCAAGTGCGATTGTGGCCCCCAGTTGCAACTGGCCATGCGGACCATCCAAGAAGCCGGCGTCGGGGCGATCGTGTATTTGCGCCAAGAAGGCAGAGGGATTGGCCTCTTTGCCAAGGTGCAAGCCTACCACCTGCAAGATCTTGGTTACGACACGCTTGACGCGAACCTGGCGCTGGGCCTACCGGCCGATGCACGCACCTACGAAATGGCCGCGTCCATGCTGCAGGAGCTCGGCGTCCGCCGGGTTCGCCTCATGACCAACAATCCGTTGAAGCGGAAAGGACTCAGCGAACACGGCATTCACGTCGAAGATCGAATCCAACATCTTGCTGGCCTGGGCAAGCACAACATCCGCTACCTCGAGACCAAGGCCGAGCGCATGGGGCATCTTTTGTCGACACAGGAGGTCTAAGCATATGGGCGAACCTATCTTAACCGCTGCAAGCCTCACAAAAAAAGAGGCGACAGCGTTGACCAAAGACATGATTGGTCAGCCTGCACCGGCGTTTGAGTTGAGTGCTGACGACGGCAGCGTGTTTGACTCCTCCTCCCTCAACGGAACATGGCGCCTAATTTTCTTCTACAGCAGGGACAATTCCCCCACGTGCAAGCGAGGTTGCCTGACCTTCAAGGAACAATACGACCTGTTCGTTTCTGCCGGCTGTTCTGTCGTCGGTATCGGTCGCGACTCCGTCGACAGCCATCGAACGTTCAAGGAAGGGTTCACAGGCGGTCTGCCGTTCCCGATTTTGTCGGACCCAGATCGCCTCGTCGCCACCTCGTTCAACGTCCCCATGCACTTGGGCCGCTTCCCGGCCAAGTCCTCGTTCCTCATCGGACCCGACGACACCGTGCATTACGTCTACGACTGGCTGTTCCGCCCCCGCAGGCACGTGGCTCGCATCCTTGGCGACCTCACCCGCGTCACGGGCGGTGAGGCCTGATGTGGAACGAACTCTTGCTCGAAGCAGGCCTCACTGAGCGAGAAGTGCGCTCCATCATGGTGCTTGGAAGCAACCCCAAGATGAAGGCCAGCGAGTTGGCGAAGGAGCTCGATACGACCCGACTCGACGCCTACAACAGTCTCTCACGCCTTCAGGAGATGGGCATCGTCACGGCTACGGCCGACCGACCGATGCAATTCTCCAGCCTCCGCGTGGATGAGGCCGTACACCACATCATCGAAACCCGTCGCGCGCAGTTGGATCGCCTGCAAGAGGGCTACGACGCGCTCAGCGAAGGAACCAGCGACGAAGCCTCCTTCGAAGCCATCCGCAGGGAGCGCGATGAACCCCGGTTCGCCGTGTTGAAGGAACGTGTCCACATTTACCGACGGCTCAAGCGCATGGCTGAGGAAAGCGAGGAGCGCCTCGTACTTCTTCTTGGTCGGTTCGGCATCTTGCACTTGTGCCGCTCTGAAGCCCTTGAATCCGTGAACACCGCGGCGCTTCGTGGCGTGGTCGTTCAGGTCATCACGCAACTGGAACCCAGAACACTCCGCTTCTATGATCAACTCCATCCAGACATCGAAATCCGACACGCGGACGAGCTGGACTCCAACGGCTTCTTGCAAGACCAATCCTACGTCATCCAGTTCCTCAACCTTGAGGCCAACCCTGTGGGGCGAGGCAAGGAAGACGCAGCACTCGTGATCGAATCCGAGCCTTTCGCCGTCTCGCAAGAGAACCTCATCGACGCCATCTGGGAAGAAGCCATTCCGTTCGACTTGGCGGTCGCGCGCTTCACTGAGAACCGAATCAACGATCCGCTCCGCCTGACCATCGGCGAAGGGTCCTTCCTCGAGTCACTGACCTCTGCGTTGGGCTTCGACGGTGAGCTCCCTGAGGAGGACACGCCCTTTGATCCCGAGGCCTTCTTTGCCGCAGGTGACACCGTCAACCAAGCCCGGCAAAGCCTCAGCGACGGACGGCTCTCCAACCTGAAAGTGCTCGGGATTGACATCGGCCGTATGCTCCGCCAGGTCGGGAACAGGGTCGGCCACGAACTGGCGTTTAGCCTGCGGTCGATCGACAACGACATCGAGTTCCTGGACGAAATGATGGACTGGTGGGAACACGCAGGCCTTGGCACGCTGCTCTACGGCATCGAACCAGAATTCCACGTCCAGGTCGGACTGCATCACCCGCCCACGGTTGACGAGGACGTTTTGCCGATGTGGGAAATGGACGATGGCATCATCGAAGGGGCCCTCATGACACGCTTCCCACCCGGCTCCAACGTTGACGTTCGACGGCAGGAGGGCACAGGTGCACACGACGACCTGTGGCAGTACCACCTGCTCACCCGTTCCGAGGCATGAGCCTGAACGGCGTTTCTTAACGGACATCTCGATGTGATGGTATGCGTCTCGGGACATTCCTCCGCTTCATGTGGACCGTCAGGAGTCGGAAACCCATCGACCTTGAGCGAATCAAGGGCATGGGCTTGCTCGCGGTCAAAGTCGGGCAAATCCTCGCGCTTCGCCCAGACCTGTTGCCACCTGAGCGCTGCTTGGAGCTCCAAGGGCTCTACCAACGCACCCACACTAAGCATGCAGCGCCACTCTCGCGACTGATGACGAAGAACTGCCCTGAGGGATTCGCCGACCACTTTGCCTCGATTGAGGAGGAACCCATGGCGGCTGCCAGCATCGGACAAGTCCACGCCGCGACCCTCCACGACGGACGTGAAGTGGTCATCAAGTTCGTCAAGGACGATTTCGAGGAGCCTTTCCGCAAGGACGTTTCGCGCATGAAGCGCTGGCTTTCTGCAGTGTTGTTCTTCTCACCCCGCCTAAGGAAGGTCGGGAACCCAATGGCCTTGTTGAACCACATCGAAACCTACACCCTCGACGAGTTGGACCTCAGAAACGAACGGCTCGGGCAAATCCGTTTGCAGGAAGCCATGGAGAGCGTGAAGGAGGATTTCCCCCTTGAGCGGCTCCGCTTCCCGGAGATTCACACCGACATCTCGAGCGAACGGGTGTTGGTGGTCGAGCGCGTTCGCGAGCCCTCCATCGAAGACAGGATCGACGATGGTAGCCTTGGCTGGGACGATTTGCTCCAACTCTTCCGAATCCAGGGAGCCTTCATGTTCGGCTTGGGCACCTTCCACGGCGACCTCCACCCCGGGAACGCAATGTTGGACGAGGACGGCGTTTACACTTTCATCGACACTGGAGCCATTTGTGAAGCCCCAGAGCACGTGCGTGCAGCGCTGTTCGGCTTCTTCGAACACCTCGCCCGCGGCAACCTAGACGAGGCCTTCCTCGCCATGCTTGGCATGGCGGCGACCCCTCCTACGGGTGCGAAATTAGACCGTTACATGCGGGACATGCACCAACTGTACGACGGCTTTGTGGGCACGAGCGTCAGCGAGGTGTCCCTGACCCAACAGATGATGAAAACCGTTCGAACCGCGGTCCTGGCAGGGTGTACCTTCGGGGAAGAAGCATTTCCAATCATCCGTTCGCTGATGTACATGGACGGCATGGTGCTCCGCAGCCACCCCGAGGTGGATTTGATCACGTCAATGGGCCCACATCTGGACGCCTTCAAGGCCATCATGCCCGAGGCCAGCGTGGACCTCGCCCCCACCAAGCAGCGTTCACGCCTCGGCGGCGCGCCGCTCCCGAGCTGAGGGTTTGAACTTCTGGTCAAGTTCGAGGACCCATTGCGGCGTCGGGCCAGAACCCGGCAGCGAATCGTCTTCTCGCGGATGAATTCCGGTCAAGGTTGCGATGCACCGCTCTGCACCGCGCCAGAAGCGAAGCCGCTCCAACACCGGGTTCATCCAATTCGTGAAGGCGCAGTAATGCGTCACGCGAGGCAAACCGTGGTGGAGGGCGTGATGCTGAGGGGTCTGTATGACGCGAGCCTTCTGCAAGGCCCGAATCATCCAATGCAAATCCCTCGGCGTGGAGTGCGCCCAGCGGTGCACGGTGTTGACGTTCATCCCCAGCAGGGAGAGCAGCAAAAGTTGCCAACCGAACAGACCCAGCAGGGTGCCAACGGCAAAGATTCCCAACGCGATGAACGCCGTCGTCCCCATCGCGTCCCATAGGGTGATCCGCGTGATGTGGCGCGGCCGGTGGTGGTGGAGGATGTTCTTCTTGATCGCGTTTCCAAACAGCGGTGTGGTCTCCGAGCCGTACCGGTCCTCGGACCAATGTAGAATGCCGGAAATGAAATCCACAAGGAGATAGATACCGATGGCTTGGACAAGAACCGACCACCAAGGCCCGACAGGAACCAGCGAAACTGGGTCAAAGAACATACGAGGTATATTGTGGTTGAGGGTATAAGCGGCATCCCGAATCGGCCATCAGAGGAGCGGTTCTAAGAGATATTTTCCATTCTCATATACCTTACAAATGGGACGCCTAGAAACGGTCCTTTATACCGAGTATGCCGATGTTAAATCGATGTCACAACAGCACGTCATCATTGTCGGTGCCGGACCTGGTGGTTTGGCTGCAAGCCTCCTGCTGGCCAAAGCCGGTGTGAAAGTCAGCGTTTTCGAGAAGTCCGAACGT
>NZMM01000084.1 GCA_002694585.1 Methanobacteriota archaeon | reverse complement strand
AAAGCGGAGTTCCGTTGGCCTCCTCGTCCAGCGCAACCTGCAAGGCGGTGGGTGCAGTGGCCCATGCCACCACCACATCGTTGCGCTCGGCTGAGGCTTGCCGAAGCCGTGCCTCATCCGCTTCCATGGCTTTGAGGTGGTCCAAGGTCAGCACGTTGCTGCCGTCATCAGCCACCACATGCACGAACATCGGACGGCGCTCATCAGGGAAATGCTCGTGGATGCGGTCGTGGGCTTCCAGCGCATCGCTGTTGGGCGCAAAGCGGTCGAGGTCGGTGTCAAAAGCAGGCGGGCTGGTCACCAGCGAGAGCATCAAGGTGGCCGTGAGCAAAGCGGCCAGCACGAGGATGGGGAGGGCCGCCTTGGCGAAGCCTGGTGCGGCACGGTCGGCGAGGGCCTCAAGGCGCTCCACCTCCATCAAGGCCCCACCGGGCGTTTCGGTTCATAAGCGAAGAGGCAGACGGCGCGCGAAGGCATGCAATCCAACCCGAAGGGTTGAAAGCGAGCCGTCAGGTCGTCCGGCCGTTCCCATGCCGATCAAGGTGCTCTTCCGCGAAGGACAAGAACTCCGAATGCGCGTCGTGGGCGAGGGTCACACCTCCCTGCAGATGCTCCGTGAGCGACTGAACAACCACGACAAAATCGAGTACGCCAACTACTTCCCTGGCCACCCTGATCTCGACGATCCGGAGTTCTACATCCGAACGAAGGGCAAGGCTGATCCGGCGAAGGTCGTCAACGACCTTGTCGCCTCCATCGCCGCTGAATTTTCCGGCGCCACCCTCTGAGGAGGACGCTCCGCGTGTCCGCCTCCGGACAGACCCATGCCGAAGCCATTGGCTTGACCGGTTACGCCACCGATGCAAGCGGCATTGGCGGCTTGGTCAAAACCAGGGTCGAAGATTTCCGTGTTGAGGAACTCTCCACCAAACTCAGCATGGATCAGCGCGGCCGATTCACCGTCGCGCGCATCACCCTTCGCAACTGGGAGACCAACCGCTTCATCACCCGATTGGCCAAGGCCCTTGGCATTCCAAAGGAGCGCATTTTCTTCGCCGGCACCAAGGACAAGCGGGCCATCACCCGCCAGCTCTTCGTCATCGACGCACCGGCCAACAAAGTCAGNGGTGTNGANNTGACGGACGTNGACATNGAGGTNTTGGGACGNACNCANCAGAAAATTGGCTTCGGCAATCACCGAGGCAACCGATTCACGATNACGGTGCGCGGCTGCGCGCACCCGGACGGGAGTCCAATGAGCGANGAGGAAGCCATGGNAGAAATCGAGCGCATTCACACCATGCTCGAACAGACCTTGGGAGCCGAACGCTTTCCAAATTGGATCGGCCCACAGCGCTTCGGCTCCGGTCGCCCGGTGACGGCAGAAGTCGGCCGTCACGTCATCGCAGGACGCTTCGAGGACGCCGTGATGGCCTACCTTTCCATGCCGGGGGCGGGAGAAGCGCCTGACGTGGCCGCCTTCCGTGCGCGCGTGCGAGATGAGGGCATCACCGAGGAGGTCATCGAGGCGTGTCCGGACTGGATGGACTTCGAGCGCCGCATGGCCACGCACCTCCTCGAGAAACCCGACGACCACGTCGGGGCATTCCGCCGCTTGCCGAACAACCTCCAACTGATGACCGTCCACGCCCTCCAATCGGTNGTGTTCAACCGNTCNCTCCACGCACGCCTCGAGGAAGGGCTGCCCCTCGCAACCCCCGTGGAGGGAGACATGGTGGGCCGCGTCGATGAGCGTGGACAACTCGAGGCAAAGGGATGCGTGACCGTCCAAGGCCGAACCGCGGACCGCATCGCTCGAAACTGCACCCTCGGCCGACTGACGGTGACAGGACCGCTCCCCGGATCCGACGTTGGGACATGCGAAGGCCGGCCCGGCGCCGTCGAAGCGAAGGTCATGGAGGACATGGGCCTCAAGGACGCCATGTGGACCGTTCAGGCCATCCCACGGTTGTCNACAAAAGGAACCCGCCGAGCCTTGGTGACCGGTTTCAAGGAATTCACGTGGGAAACCGTGCCAAANGCCAGCGAGGACACGCTCGATGGCCGCTGGGCAGAGGGCCCAACGGACGGCGACCGTTGGCATCCAGAAGGAGCCTGCATCAAATTCCGGTTCACCCTCTCAAGCGGCGCTTACGCCACGACCTTGCTTCGTGAATTCATGATGGCTCCGCTCAACCATCTCGGTTGANTGGAGGCGCTGACGGCNGAGAGCAGCGTCACTGCATCTCGAGTGAGCCANTCAAATGAGGCCCATGGAGATGACTTCNATCTCGCCCACGCCGTGAATTTCGGCCATNCGGGATTCGAAGACATCGGGAAGGCCAGGTCCATCGTCCATCTTGACGTGCACCTGCACGAAACGAAGACCGAAGGCGAGGGGTTTGATTTCGACGGCTTGGACATCGTANACNTCGTCCGCGAAACCACGAATGGTCTCGGCGATGGCGTCGGGATCGACGTCCTCAATTTCGGTGTGCGGGTTGACCTTGTACGTCATCACAACTTCGCCCATGATTTCACCTCAGGGTCCTTGGAAGCCGCACGACGGGCAGACGTAAACAACGCCTTGGTTGCGTGCACGTGGGCTGCGGCCGATGGGCTCGCCGCATCCGGGACACGGGAAGCTGGTCGCGCCTTCTTGCGTCAGGGGAATACCAGACGTGCTGCAGGTCGTTGCCCTCTCGCTCATCATGCCACCTCGGATGACTCGGCCACGGCTCACCCCTCTTTATGCTTCCTCAGCGGGACGGAAGCGGGTCCATGAGCCGCAATCGGCCGTTCCGGCCGGTGCTCACCACCAAGGCACCGTCACGATCACGGCACCAGCCGCGCTCCAAACGGACGGTTTGACCCGGGCGAATTCGCTCGACGTCGTCGCCCCAAAGCAGCAAGCCGACCACNCCTGAGCGGTCTCGNGCACAGGCCGCCGCCATCGGACCGGTGTATTTTCGTCCGACGACGTGGCGNGGCGGGTACCGTCGGAGCACAATCAAATCCAAATCGACCACGGGACGGTCGGGTGCAAGGTCAGCCGTGGTCATTTTCCTGTGGGCCATAACCTGCAACGTCGGCCTTTACCCCTATGAAGGTCATTCTTTGCGGTGGACCTTGAAACGGGTCTCAGTGGGCTCAACGTCGATGGACTCGCCGTTGAGGCGTTTGCCAAGGGATGCTTCATACCGTGCTGAGAGGGCTTGTTTTGGTGCATCCCACGGCGTGTGGTTCCGACAGACCAGGTAGACTTCCGATGAGGAGTTGCGGCTGGCTTCGGGCGAGAATCGGCGTACTTTGGANAAATGCGGCCGGACTTCCGCGATNAATTCCTCCACACCGACGCCTTGGAACATCTTNGTGACGAANGAACCNCCTGCTGCGAGGCGAGGCAAGCCGAAGTCAAACACCATGGCCACNAACGACATGGCCACGCTTTGATCGATGTCCCAATTGCCCGTGATGTCCGGAGAAATGTCGGACACAATGGCGTTGATTTCGCGCCCGCCCAACAGGTCGAGCAGGCGCGANTGNATCAGGGGGTCCGTGACGTCNCCGGTCAACAGGGTGGCTCCGTCNACCGGNTGACTGGCCATCAGGTCGATGCCGATGACGGTCCCGGTTTCACCGACTTCTTCCACGGCCACCTGCGTCCACCCACCCGGGTGGCAGCCNACGTCCAGCACAACGTCCCCTTCCCGNAGGAGTTCGAAGCGTTGCTGAATCTGCTTGAGTTTGAACGCNGACCGGGCGCGGTANCCGCCGGCCTTGGCTTGCCGCCGCCAGCTGTCGCGGCGGTGGTTCTCAACCCAATGTTCGGCCATGGACCTCGTCCTGNGCTGCTCAAGGGGCCGTCAAGAAGGCTCCCCTTCTCAAACCGCTCGACGAGGCTTCTTCACCACCGCCATGTTCGGACGACCATGAGGCGACGGGGGCAGGCCCAAACCATGGCCGTCCTCGTNCTCGCCTTGCTCCTGTTCGCCAGCGTACCGCATGCTTCNGCTTTACGAGCCGACGTCTTGGAGGAGGGCAACNCGATCACCGTCCAAGCGCGCACGACGGTCTTGGTCGAGGAAATNACGGCCACGTGGTGCGCCACCTGCGCGGACATCGACCCATACTTGNCGGAGGTCGCCGATCGCCACGGATCGCGCTTGGCCCTGGTGGGCTTGCATCCATTGGACGGGCAGGACGGCGTGGCCACAGCTGCCTCTGAGGCGCGCCTTGAACGATGGCGTACCGTTCACGACAACCTGAACCAGACCCCGGCCTTCCTTGTCGAGGGCGAGGCTCCTCTGATTGGACCGGAAGTCTGGCCAGATGTCACGCGAAGGATGCTCGAACTCGAGTCAAGCCGTCCAGCCGGCGGCACGATGAGCTTGACCGCCACGCGGGAAGGTGATGTGGTTCATTTGTCCATCCATTCNGCTCCACGCGAAGAGGGGCGNCAATTGACGTTGATGCTCCTTGAGCACGGGCGCGCCTCTGCGGCCTATGGCGTGGAGGCAGAACCCGGCAGCACCTANGATCGCGTCTTGGTGGAGCTCCACACCATGGCAACAAACGGTTCCTGGAGCAGCATCTGTGAAGGCGTGTGTGGCACGTCCTTCAACGGGTCAAGCGAAGCGATGTTGGTCCGCCCGCAGGGTGATGCNTTTAGCNTCGTCCTCATCGACGAAACCGCCGATGCAAACGTTTCGTCCTCCAATACGCACAGCGCAAGCGTCCTCGANTTGGCCGTCCGGCCCTCTGCCGTCGCGACCGGCGCCGATCACAGATGGGCCCTGGCCGCGATCATGTTGGGCGGCGGCATGGCCGTGGCGGCGTGGCCAAAGAAATCGACGGATTCCGGAAGAAAGATTTCAGAAGAAGAATGATTCCACCCGGAATGGCATTTCTTCTTCCTGATTCTGTCAAAATGNTANGCCAGATGACCAAACCTCTATATCCTGCCGTGCCGATGNNNTACCATGGAACAGAACGGTTGGGACGTGGTNTGGGAGGAAGGCTCCACCAGCGAATGGATCGTCGAATACGTGGTTGAACACGCCTCGGAACGTTCGCGCCACCTGAGCCTGTTGCTCGCCGAAGACGCGGACGGTGTCCGGGAGGCCCTCATCGAAGAAATCCGAGTCGAGTACCCTGACGCNGGACATCTGGANATCACCGTGGTGCGGCTCGAGCAGGTCGANGATNTGGGCGANATGGAGCANGCCGGCGACGCTGTGCCCTGATCAGGCCTCTTCGCTGCGCCCTTCCGTGCNACGGNTATCANGTCNTCACGCGACATGTCCACCCAAGNGCTCGATNGNGTGGCCCTGTNCATGCGCACCGAGGTCACGAGCACCAGCACGTTGGCCAGATGAGCCATGGTGCAATATTGACAGAGTTTCTCGATTTGAATCTCGTAGGAGACCAGCAACAGGATGACGGGGATACCACCCCCGCTGAACAGCAACAGCACCTGCAGCATCCGCGTACGGCCCGGAGCGTCAGGTTCCTTTTGCACCATCATGGCCGCATAAAGCAAGGTCGCAAAGACGCCCATGCCGATGAGGCCCCAAGGCAGCCCGATGACCGGTGCATAGCCGTAGGTCTCGTGGCCGATCACGTCGTCACAAGAAAAGATGGAGTCGCTGGCGCAAAACGAGGTCGTGGTTCCCGTGATTTTTTCGTGAATCCAGTAGGTGTGGGTGGCGATGATGAGCCCAGAGAGGCAAATCAAGACCAAGCCAGCGGTCATCCGACCGCGCGGCGATGCGAGCGACGGCCAAACCTTGAGCACAGGTTGGGCGATTTTCCCGCCGACCGGGAGGGTCAACAGGAACCCAATCAGCATGGGGAGCGATTCAACCGCCAGAATGACGTTGGCATTCACTCGTCCACCACCGCGAGGGCAGCAACGGCCTCACCGGCGTTGCCGTACTTCGCGGTGTTGTCGCTGGTCCAGGCGATGATCCCGTCCGGTTGGATGACGAAGTAAGTCGGCGTGCCACGCACCTTCCAGGTGTCCATGGCGTCAAGGGCAAGATCGTCCACGTAGGGGAAGGCGTGAGCTGAACCGTCCCTCGAACTGCAATCTTGCTTGGCGCACGTGTAACCTGTTGACTTGTCTCGGAACGCCTCAATTTCTTCCCGAGATGAGTCATGACCCTGGATGTTCAACTCTGCCGCGACAGCGATGATGTGCACGTCTTCGTTGTTCCATTGAGGGTTCTCGGCATCAAAAATCGCATCCCAATCGCCAAGCTCACCTGCTTGTTGCACGCAGTAGGGGCAATCGGTGTCCATGAATTCGAGGATCATCCACGAGCCGGGTTGACCTTCCTCCCANGTTTCGTCAAAGTAGGATTGCAGATCGAAGTTCGCCCATCCAGCGCCGTCGTAGGCCACCGAGGTCAGCGCCGGTGCACGGTCACCAATGTCGGTGCCCGTAGCAACAGGATCTGAGGTTACGGCGACGATCATGAGGCCTGCAATGACCAAGGTGGCCACCATCAGAAGCGGGTTGTCGGTGATGCCAGCGGCGTCGTCCTCGTGGAGGCGCATGGCTCGTGTGTGCATGGGGTGCAATATCAATCCTGAGTTCCAGCGCGTGAACCAACAATCTCCTCAAGCAGCAAGCNCGCTGTGGTTCGCACGGCTTCNTCGCTCTGGCAGGTCGGTTCGAACCCAGTAGCCCGGAGGCGCTCGATCGCGAGGCGGGCTTTCGGGATGTCGCCCGCCCAGCCTCGGTCGCCTCCTGTGTAGTCCATTCGAGCGTTGAGCCCCATGACCTCAATGACGATTTCACCGATGCGGCGCACGGAGCAGGTGTCTTCGGTGCCGAGGTTGATGAGGGTGAGCGATGCGTCGCTGTGCGCCATCACGTGGAGCATCGCATCTGCGCAGTCTTCAACCAACATGTACGATTTCTCTTGGCGGCCGTCCCCGAGGACTTCGAGGCGTTCTGGCGTCGCGACGAGTTTGTGGATGAAGTCGAAAATGACGCCGTGGGTGCCGCGTCCGCCGATGATGTTGGCGAAGCGGAAGATCCAGGCGCGGAAACCAAAGGTGCCCACATACGCTCCAATGAGCCCCTCGCCGGCGGCCTTGCTGGCCCCGTACAGCGAGATAGGAATGCAAGGACCGTGGTCTTCTGGGGTCGGCAAGGGCGCGCCTTCGCCGTAGACCACCGACGAAGAGGCGAAGGCGATGTCCTTGACGCCATGCTGCCGCATGGACTCAAGGACGTTGTAGGTCGCAATGGTTCCGTGACGAAGGTCGGTGTCGGTCACCCGCGTGCCAAGACGAATGTCGGGGTTGGCCGCGAGATGGACCACCCGGTCGATGCCAGCAAAATGCGGGAGCGTGGCGTCGTAATCGGTGAGGTCAACGATCTCAAGCGAGATGCGTCCGGCCTCAAGATGGTGCGCCAAGAATTCCCTGCGGCCGCTTGACAGGTCATCGAGGACGACGACCTCGTCACCTCGCTCGACCAAGCGATCGACCACGTGGGACCCGATGAAGCCCGCTCCACCCGTCACCAGCCAACGCATACCCTCTCCTGATGAGGGTCTGCATTCATCCTTTCGTTGGAGCCATGGGCTTCATGACGCTAGAGGTTGAGCCTCATGGATGCCGAACGGCGGAGGGAACAACATGCCCAAGAACACAGAAACCACGAACGAAACGAACGAACAGGACGCCACCAGCATGCTGGTGGGCTACGTCCGCAGGAGCGGCGCCGGCGGGGCGCTCAAGGTGTCCATCGACACCGAGGCCATTCAGGCCTGCTCGACCTACACGACCAGCGATGGAAGGGCCTACGCGCTCCTCGTCATTTCGCTGCGTGCCCTGCAGCGCGTGCTCGACGGTGAGCGCGCGGTGACCACGATCAGCCAGCTGGTCGATTGAAGCCGCAGCACGCTTTCATTCAACGCCCATCGGCGCGGCCGACGCCCCTTTGCTGCGGCAAGGGTGGCGTCCACTCCTTCCACCCCTATGTAGACCGATATGGACTAAATAGGACCGAGCGGGCCGTTCCCACGTGGCCAACCCCACCTCGGAAGGGCTCCGCATCATTGCGGGGATGCCGGTCTTCAACGAAGAGGAGACCATCGGCACCGTCGTGATGCGCGCTCTGGAGCACGTTGACGAGGTCATCTGCATCGATGACGGATCCTCAGATGCGAGCGCCCGAATCGCCGAGGCCTGCGGCGCGACCGTCATCCGACACCGCGTCAACCGAGGCTACGGTGGCGCGCTCAAGACGCTGTTCAAGCACGCCCGCCAGATGGACGTCGACGCTCTTGTGGTGCTTGACAGCGACGGACAGCACGACACCAACGACATCCCCCGTCTCCTCGAGCCAATCATGGACGGCTCGGCCGACTTCACCATCGGATCTCGCTTCGTTGAGGGAGGCGGCGGCACCCACATGCCGGCCTACCGCCGGCTTGGTATTCGCGTCATTACGGCCACGTCAAACCTGAGCAATGAACTCGGGATTCGTGACACGCAGTCCGGATTCCGCGCCTTCTCGGCTCGCGCCCTCGACCGGCTCCGCTTCGATGCAGAAGGCATGGAACTCTCCTTGGAGATGCTCGAGGACGCCCAAGAGAAGCAGCTCCACGTGCGTGAGGTGCCCACCGTCATCCGCTACGACGTGCCCAAAGGCTCCAACTACACCGCGGTCTCGCACGGCTTCACCGTGCTGTCCTGGGCGCTCATTTCCCTCTCGCANAAGAAGCCCCTNCTCGTGCTTGGCCTCCCCGGCATGGGCCTGTTTGCTACCGGTGCGGCCATGGGACTCAACGTGGCGCAGAACGTCACCAGCACGCTTGACACCTTCCTTGGGGATGGATTGACCGCGATCTGGGTCGGTGTCCTCGGCCTGAGCCTCATGGCCACCGGTTTGGTGCTCCAAGGCGTTCGCAGCCTTCTGCGCCACCTCATTGTCGAGCACTTTGGCATCGATTGAACCCGNCGAGTGCGTAGGTCCAAAACCCGGACCACGCTCCCCATCACATGGTGGATGAGGCCCTCCGCACGGAGACCCTCGCCGCCGTGAAGAGCATCCGCCAGTTGGGCGACCGTGCCGCGAACCTCGCAAAGGCNCGGATGGAGCAAGGTTTCGAAGGGATGTACACGGCCGCGTTGACCTCGCCGCGCATGGTGCTGGTCGTGTGCTTGATCATTGCCGGTATGCTTGGGCANGTGGGGCTTTCCTTCCAAGATCAAATCGACGACGACGTCGAGATTTTCCTTCCTGATGATGCGGAGTCAACGGATTTGTTGCTTGAGGTCCGTGAGGAGTGGTCGACGGACATCGCCATNGTCTACATCCAGACGGACAACGCCAGGCTGGGCCAAGGTTTGGGCGACAACATCTCCGACGAAGCCATCCTACGCGAAATTTCNTGGGTCGAAGGCGACGACGAGAACAAGAACTCGGGAGCCACCAGCCGAGGGATTGACTGGAACAAGAACGACCGAGGTCGAGAGGACGGCATCCTCTGGATCCTCTCGCCAGCCCAACTCATCAAAGAAGCCAACTCCGCAGACGGACGCTTCAACAACTCCATGTGCGAACATGGCGTACAATCCCGCATTCCGGTCAGTTTCGATTGTGACCTCCCGGGCGGAGGCGCGTACGCGATTCCCGACCAGGACCGCATCGATGCGCTGGTGGACAACCTCGGTGGTGCGTTNACCGCCATGGTGAGGGACACCAACGACCTTGATCCGACCTTCGACAGCGACGAAGACGGCGACCCGACCAACGACCTTGACGGGGATGGCATCTGGGACACAGCGGCCATCGTCATCGGCCTCAACCACGACCTCAACCGCACGGATTTCAACGACTTCGCAGAACTTCTGCAGCACGTTCAGAACGTCATCGATGACCGTCCAGCTGACCTCGACAGCACGGACATGACCGTCACCGGCCTGACCAAGGTGCTCGAAGACGTGAGCAACGANATCTACGACGATTTGCTGAACATGCTTCCCTTTTCTCTGCTGTTCACCATCGGCATCATCACCGCCCTGCACCGGTCGGGTAAAGTCGTCATCATCACGGGATTGCCGATCGTGATGGCCCTCTCGGTGACCTTCGGAACCACGGTGCTCCTGAACCTGACCTTGACGCCGATGATCGTCGCGACCTTCCCCATCCTCATTGGATTGGGCGTGGACTACGCCCTGCACATGGTGAACCGCGTCGAGGAGCGACGGCGCCATCACATCGATGCCGCGCACAGCGAAAACATGCTCCGTCGAAGGCGCGGTGAAGACGAACTCCCCGTCCCCGACCTGTGGGACATGACCCTGTACCGCACGTGCGTGCTCGAGATGACGCGCTCAACCGGCCTTGCCGTTTTGCTCTCTGCCTTCACGACGGTGATCGGCTTCTCGGTCCTGATGGTGCCGCAGATCGTCGCCGTGACGCCCATCCGCTCNGTGGGCGTGACCTTGGTGCTGGGTATCGTGTCCACGCTTGTTTTCAGCCTCCTCNTGGTACCGACCTTGGCTTGGCTGCTTCGCTACAGCAGAAAATCGACCCCGGCGGCGTGGGGNAAAGTGGGTCGGGCACCCGTCAAGCACTGGTACGCCGTGGTCGGGGTGGCGTTCCTGATCACCGCAGTCGGCGTGGCCAACCTCGATGCGCTGTCCGAGCCGATCACAGGTTCAAGCGAGGCGCCCGACGACATCGCATCGCTTGACGCACTGGCCACCTATTCCCAGCAGTTCGACTCGGGCCAGACCTCGCTGTTCGTGTTCGACGCGACNATGCGCAGCAACGACAACGGCACGGANCAGATACGCGACATCCCCGTGCTCGACGAAATCGACCGAGTCGAAGCCCTGGTCTCTCAGGTCGANTACACCAACACCACCAGCATTGTGCTCTTCCTGAAATCCATCCCCGTCACCATCGAGCTGGCCGATGGCGTGACCCTCTACGAGGGCAGCCTGTGGGACCTGCTCCACGAGCCCTGCTGGGAATCGAACGACCCGCTCGAGTGCCACCTCTGGCTTGCCCTCGATGCCACGGGACCCGACGGCCGCGAAGGACTGCGACGCGACATGGTGAGCGTGGTCTTCGATACGCTCAGTCCAGAAGTACGNTCAATGTTGCTCAACGAAGCCGGCACCAAGGCCCTGGTGTACGTCGATCAACCGTACATGAACCTGAATTATGCCGAGACGCTTCGNGACGAAATCGACGTCATCCTNTCCGAAGAGACCCTCNTGCAAGACACGCGCTCNTCCCGCCTGACGGGCGGCCTGCCGGTTTCGTTGGACATCAACGAAGGCATCCATGACACTCAATCCAGGACGACGATCATCACCATGGTCGTCTTGACNTTGGTCCTCATGGTGATGTTCCGTAGCCCCCGCATCGGCATCTACACGATGATCCCCGTCGCCGTGGTCATCCTTTGGCNACCGCTGATGATGCGCAGTGGAGACGTCAACGTCAACATCTTCACGGCGATGATCGGCACCATCGTCTTCGGCATCGGTGTTGATGACGCCATCCACATGATGCACAGGATTCAGGANGAAGGCGAAACGCCGACCGGCCTTGCGCATTCCGTGGAAAGCACCGGACAGACGATTTTCGAGACCTCGATCACCACCATCGCAGGCATCTCCGCCGGCTTCCTTGCCGCATTCCCGGGCTTGGAGAATTTCTTCGGCATCATGGCGGCGCTCATCGCAGCGGCTTTCCTGACCAGTTGTTTCCTGCTCCCTGCGNTGCTCGCTGCAGAACGGGACATCNTCTCGCTTGTNCGCCACAAGAAGCGGGGCGTGGACTTCGGNGAAGGCGTCGTCACCGGCGAACACATGAGCGCCATCGATGCCGTGTTGGAATGAGGCGGAGGGAGTGGGGAGTAAGCCCCTTTCTGTTCCCGAAAAACGGTGACCGCATTCAACTGTGCACCCTACCCGCCCCTCGGCGTGCCGCGTCGTCAGGGCTGTCTGGGCTTGCTCCCATGGGGTTGCTCGTCTCATCGACCACGTGGAAACCTCCGTCTTTCGACATCATCGTTCAACCCACGCNTCGTTCGTTTCTGCTGCATTGACCTGATCGTTTCCGACCTGCCGCTTGTGCGGCCCATGTGCACCGTGGAGAGGGGACTTTCCTCAGAGTCTGGCTCTGTCAGCGGTCCTCCCACTCCCTCCGGGCGTGGGTGGCGTCGCTTTCCTCTTGAACGCATCCCCTCAGGAGGATTCACGCGAAAGTCGGAAGGCCACGACGCCAATGAGCCCGGCGATGAGCAGCACGAGCATGCTCCCCACACCGCCAGCAGGGCCGCTGAACAGCCCCTGACCGGAGGAGGCATCGATGAGGTGCGTGTCTCCGACGTGGGTCGTGCCGTCCACGATGATGTATTCGAAACGGACGGGACCCTCATCGAGCGGAACCCAGGTTCCGTTTTGCATCGCCACCTCGCCGGCACCAATGCTGACCGAGCGGGCGTCAAGACGCGTGCGTGAACCGTCAGCTTCGACCACTTCGACGATGATTTGGACGTCGCCAGGGCCGCGGCCTTCGTTGAGGATGCTGTAGGACCAAATCAGTTCACCGCCCTTGACNGGGTTGACGAGGTCTTCCGTAGGGGCGCCATCGAACACCACGTCCGCCACGCGCTGCTCGAGCAACCACACGGCGAGCGGATCCGCGAGCGAATTTCCAATGTCGTCCACGGCTTGACTCGAGAGGTCCTCGCCTTCCACCCAAACCCGCAGCTCCAACCGCTGGGTGCGCACGTCGTCTGGAAGGGCGCTGTCCACGTCGATGATGGCGCGGAGCGGAAGGTCGGCACCGCTTTGTCGNGCACCTCGCAGGGCCATNGGCTCCAGGCCTTCGGCCAGAACCTCTCCTGCGAGACCAAATCCACTGACCATCACGCGCCANCCGAGGTGGACCTCGCCGAGCCCAATGTCTTCGTCCATGCGCACGTCGATGGCGAGGGCNCCCCAGTCCGCTTCGGGCAACGGGGCCCCAAGCGAGGGCGAGGTCAGGGCGCTGACACGAGGCGGTTCGGTGTCCACCATGAANCGCCTCACCACGTCGTCTGCGCCGCGGANGACGGCCCCATCGGGTGCGTCGATGGTGCGGATGAGGAGGCTTTGGCTTCCTGCCTCGTCGGGCACCTGCAGNTCGATNTGGAAGAGGCCTTCCACGGTGGTNNCGTTCGCCTCCNCCGAGCCGAGCATGGCCTCAATCTGAAGCGGCTCGAGCACCGTCCGACCCGAACGCGCCCAGACGAAGGANGACGAAACGTGCAGNTTGGCATCCGGACGAAGTTGAGCCTGGCTTTCACCGATCTCCGCACCGTCGAGTTCCACCACAAGGGATGAGCGGTCCAGTTGCATTTCACTTGAAGCGCGCCAGCGCAACCCGTCGAGCCGGTCCGTGGAGAACTGGCCGCCTCGGTCTTCGACGCTGACGGANGGGGTGCGTGCCGTCGTGCTTGGATCGAAACCCCAATCCAGATGCAGGTCAATCCGAAGGTACCCTTGGTCGCTGAAGGGCGTCAGGGCAGCGGGTGCGCCTTCCATCCTGCAATCAAGCACCGTCAGGAAGGGGTGCGTTTCGCTGCAGCCCGCTTCAGCGGTCCACTCGACCAANAGTGCGTCGTTTCGCTCGAGGTCAAGGTCCACGGTGACGCGCGCCANGTCTTGCAGACCGTTGGCGTCGCCCAACGGTACGGACAGCGTNACCACCTCGCTTGGATGCAGCCACGTTGGCGAAGCCACCGACCANGAGGCAGAGGCATCGTTGCCCACCGACGGCGCGCCGTCCTGATTCACCTGAACCATGGACATGGGTGAGGATCGATTCCCTGCGTCCAGCAGGACGTTCCCTGCTTGNTCGGCNACGTCGTACCANAANGCGTACCAACCTCCGAACGGCGCGCGGGAGGCGTCAAGGGCAAATCCGTAGGTCCCTTGGAGGTCCGTGAGGCTCTCGGGNACGGTCANNTCANNGGCNACGGCCTCGNCANGGTCGATNAGGCCGTTNCCATTCNGNTCNTCCACCCATGACCGCCAGAGATGGACGTGCCCGCTCGAGGGCAGGCGNGGCCGATCGCCGATCAGCACGTTGTGCTCATGCACCTCGTCCGCAGGGAGATGGGCGGTGGCCTCGGTCGAGGATGAGAGGAGCAGCGGGGCCACGCCATCGAGCCCNAAGGTCGTGGATGAATCCACGGCGTCCGCACGGTCTTGGCCCTTCAAGGGCTCAACGTCAATGCGAACCTCAACCTCAGGTACGAAGCTCGGCGCCGTGAAGGGGAAGGACGCATGGCCTCCAATCAACGACGACGTCGAGCCGATGTCGACGCCGTTGAGCCGNGCACGGACGAGCACGTCACCCATCCGNGGACGTGCNGCATCGGGGAGGTCTTCGAAGCCAACCTGAATGTGAATGGTACCAACGTCACCGGGCGCAAGCCAGGGTTCGCTCGGGTGAGCCCTGTATCCGGTGGAAGTCTCGATCCACCAATCTTCAAGCCCGACGTCCGGTTCAATCCCCATCGCTGAACCTGCCCCAAAGGTGCGTGAAGCCGGAAGCATCGGACCGGCGGGCGAAACGAGCGAGATGGAGAAGACCGCGCTGGTCTCGTCCGCCCACGAAACCGGGAGGAAGAAGGCGGCATCCACCCACGCCTGGGCACCGCTGCCTCCCAGCATGAGGTGACCCTTCGCGTCTGGGATGCTCCACAACAGGGCCTGACCGCTTGTGCTGCANGCGCTCATTTCCTCGCCCGNCAACGGCAGGGAAGACACAGGGCACGTGACCTCGGCCTTCGCGCCCGGAGCGTGAAGGACCATCNGGACGTCCCAACCCTGCGTGAGCATGTCGCTGGCGAAGCTGGTGGTGCCCAACCGGGTGGCGTCGAAGGTGGCGTTGAATCGGTACACCTGANCNCCGGGCACCANGGTCTCAACATCCGGCGACATGGACAAACCGAGCACCTCGACCGAGGACGTGGTCCGGAGGTCGTCAACGGTGAACTGCACGGCACCCGGGGCCCCAAGCGANATGGGCAGGGCGACGGTGCGGACACCGTTGGAGGGCAAGGCCTCGCCAAGGGCGCCGTTCAGGGCCACCACCAAGGGATGTCCNGGGAGGAGCGACGTGGACATCACCGCGTCGTACGGCGCGAAAAGACCGCCGAACACAACGGCGGCGTTTNCGCTTGCTGGGCCGCTCANCACCGCTTCAACCTCAACGAAATCCAAACCGCTTGGTCCTTCATCGCGTTGGCCGCTCATCTTGGTGTTCAGTGTGGCGAGGTCGGTGGGCGACAAGTGAACCTCACCGTCGTCCACAANCGGCCGCACGTCAAANGCAGGGACGACCGTTTCGCCGTTCACGCGCAAATCGAGNTCCAGNCGGTCGGCTTGACCGCTCATCACGTCCACCATCATCGAGAGCGCGTTGACGCCATCNGCAGGCAACAGGAACNGGAANGACANTTCTGAGCCNCNGGTGAGGGTACCTTCGGTCCACAAGCNACCGCTCATCAAGCGGTCTTGCAGGCCAAGGCGNCCGTNTTCTGGTTCAATCAATCCCCACTCGCCCGTCCCGTCAGCTCCGATGTCCACCATNGCGCCGGTGGGCGCTGGTGAGGGCAGCAGATCCACCTCGAAATGCTTCAGCGTCCACAACGAGTTCCCAGCCTCGAGGCGAATGCGGAGTTCAGCGGTGTGGGCGATGTCATCGAGGACCACCAGCCCTCCTCCATCAGGAATCTCCGTCCAAGCATCACCGTCGAGGCGCACCTCAAGGAGGCCACCGGAGAGGTCGCATGAATTGCGAATCGCACCAATGCCAGAACGATGCGTGGTCAGCGGGCTGGTGAAGGTCGACGCCCCAGAAAAGGCGCCGTTTGTGGAGCTGTACGCGCCAGCGGAGGGGGCGTCGGTGCCCGATGCATCCGTCCAAGTGGCCAGCGGCACCACGTCGAGCTCATGCAGCATGCGACCNCCGTAGGCGATGGAACCAACGCTCGGCCCACCTTCTGCGCCNTCCTCCAATTCGAGATGCAGGCGCAGGAGGGGGTGTTCAGCGGCATCGATGGCGCCCAAATCCATGGTGGTGACCTCAAGATCGGTAAAGCCAGGAACAGGCGTCCCNGTCATCGCATCAAGGACGGTGGCTTCGAGCAGCGCGCCGTCGGGCACGTTGGCGTCCATCATGAGACGAGCGTGGGGTGCGCCGTCCACCTCAGGCCCGAAGGGGGCCGAGGTCCACGAGCCTTCACCCGTTCCCGTCACACCGCCGGCTGGCTCAATGCGCACGTCGTCGATGTTCCAGCCGGTGAAGTGGACGGAGTAATCCGTTGNGCCCAATCCAAAACGTACGGCAAAATTTGGATTCGCGGCAACGTGGTTGGAAATGTCGTAGGTCTGTGAGGTCCACGANCCTTCGTTGATGGTCCCAGTGTTGGTCCAAATCTGGACCCAGTTTCCTTGTGCGTTCTTCACCTGCACGTAGACGTGGTCCCACGAACTCGACTCGATGCCGAGGCGCCGCATGAAACTCAACTCCCACGTTCCGGCACACCCGTTGCAGGCGATGTCGGGGGATGTCGCCCAATAGGTGGTGGACATGTAGGGGTAGTTTCCATCGTACGTGTACAGCGCATTCTGACCCGAAAACACGCCCGAGGTCGAGCCTAGGGTGGAATCGAAGCCGTGCTTCCAGACGTTCGAACCGCCAAGGGTCCAACCGTGNTTCGGGTCCTCAAAATCCCAAAATGCGCCATCGGGGAGAATGCCGAGGGCGCTNCCGTTGACGTCGACGCCATCGTANACCGCACCCNTCGCGTCAAAGTCCGAAGGACCACGCAGGTCTGCACCGGTGCTACGACCAAGCGCTGCAGATTCGAGGGTCAGATCCACGCGAGCGATGGAACGCCCNTCGTCCACGTCGACCTCGACCCGATCGTCAAGGCCACCGTCAGCCCCACNGATGACNATGGTGGACGCTTCACCAAGNCTGGAGAACGCCTTNGTTTCTGGCAGGGCAGCAGGTGTCGCAGGAGCCCACGGCATCGTAGCCATAAGGAGGACAAAGAGGACCGCAACAAAGCGTCCGCCGTTGGCCATGCTTTACCACCATCTTCCTCGCCATTGAATGCTTCGGACTGAAGGCGCAGAGGGCAGAGCCTTTGGACTGGGGCGGTTGACCAAGTGACATGTCCATTGACGAAGCGAAGCGGTTGGCCGGCATCGCGGCGTGCAACGAAGTCCAGAGCGGGATGAAGGTGGGATTGGGCACCGGATCAACCGTGCATCATACCATCGTCGAACTCGCACGTCGATATCACGACGAAGGACTGGACATCGTGGGCGTTCCCACCAGCCTCGCAACCCACGCCTTGGCCACGGAACTCGGCCTTCCCTTGGTGGAACTCGACGACGTGGAGGGTCTGGACCTCGTGATCGACGGAGCCGACGAAGTGGATGCTTCGTTCCAGTTGATCAAAGGCGGCGGGGCCGCACTCCTGCGTGAAAAACTCGTGGCGCAGGCCTCGGGGGCCATGGTCGTCGTGGCCGACGATCGGAAGATGGTCGAGACGCTCGGCGCCTTCCCCCTCCCCATCGAGATCACGCGCTTTGGTCACGGCACCACCGTAGGCGCCATCATGAACGTCCTTGGGTGCAAGGCCGAACTTCGCATGGACGGTGAAGCACCGCTGGTCACGGACAACGGGAATTTCATCGTCGACGCCCACACGGGCCCACACCTCACGCATCCGGCGAACAGCGAGGCAGCGCTGCTTCGCTTGGCCGGGGTCGTGCAGGTCGGCCTGTTCATCGACATGTGCGATGTGGTCCACCTTGCAGGAGCCTCTGGCACGGAACGCTTGGTGCGGTCAGGTGGCCGCTTGGCGTAGCCTCGCCGTGGTGATTAAATACGGGCGCAAGGAGCGCGCGGTGGGCCTGTAGCTTAGTCAGGTAGAGCGACGGACTCTTAATCCGTCGGTCGCGGGTTCGAACCCCGTCAGGC
>NZMM01000083.1 GCA_002694585.1 Methanobacteriota archaeon | reverse complement strand
CAGGTCACGCATGCCCGTCAGGGCCACACGCAGGGCCTCAAGGCGCCGTGAGGACCGCGCAAGGGCCGCGACCGCATCGTGGCGAGCGGTGATGGCCGACAGGTCGTTCAACGGTCGAAGCAGCCATGCTTTCAGGCGGCGGCGCCCCATGGCCGTTCGGCATCGACCGACAGCGGCCAGAAGCGAGCCTTCGTGCTCGCCAGCCAAGGTGCTGATGACTTCCAGGTTGCGCAAGGTCGTGCGATCCAGCACCATGGCGCCGTGATCCTCGGCCACGTCGAGGTCCACCAGGGCAACGTTGGCGTGCAGCATGGTGGTGAGGTAATCCACCCCGAGGCCTGCTGCATCCAGGGCCACCGCAGACGCATCGAGGTCAAGGTGGCCCAAATCCGCCACGCCGAGCGCAGTGCAGAGACCGGCCTTGCCTCGTTTTGAGGTGCAGGCATGCTGCGAAATGACGGTCTGTGGGAGATCGCCCACGAGCCCACCAAACGATGCGTTGGCAGCCAAGGCCTTCCGAACCACCAGTTCGCTTGGTGACCAACGGAGCAGTTCGTCGTGCAAGCGCGACCAGCGGTCTTGCCCTTCGAATTGCATGCATTGGCCCGAGCTCGACGCGGCATCGAGCACCGCGAGTCCAAGGGTTTCCGACGTTCCGACCACGGCAGCAAGCACGGTCGCTTGCTCCGTCTCGAGCAAGCCCTCTTCATACAGGGATCCGGGGGTGTAGACCCTGGTCACGACACGCTCCAGCAGTTTCGCGCCCTCTCGAAGCTCTTCCTCCTGTTCGGCGACGGCCACTTTCCGCCCGGTTCGGAGCATGATTCGGAGTTGCTCCTCAAGTTGATGCCAAGGGAAGCCTGCCATCGGAATCGGGGTTCCAGACGCCTTGTCTCGCGCGGTGAGGGTCAACCCCAGCACGTCCGCGCCAACCTCGGCATCGTCGTGAAACAGTTCGTAGAAATCGCCCATGCGAAAGAAGAGGACCGTGTCGGGGTGCGCCGCCTTCAATTCGGCGTGCTGGTCCATCATCGTGCGCTTCGCCATGGCCCTGCCCCCGAGTCAGGCCTGTTCAGCACGGACGGGGGCACATGAAGGTGGCGAAGGCCCGAGGCCTGCGCTCAGGCGGTGGCTTGGCGCCACCACGTTCCTGCCAAGCCGAGGATGCATGCGGTTCCAACCACCAGGAAGAGCAAGTTCAGGAAGCCACGCCCGCTGAGCATGGAAGCGCTGTGATCCGCGTCCAGCACGAGCGCTGCATGCTCGCCCGCCCCTTCAAGGCCGAAGAGGATCCAGCGGTGACCGTCGCTTTCCGAGTCGGTCACAGCAAGGCCGAGCGGAGCCGCCAACCGCTCGCTGTGGAGCGCCCCGTCCACCCATTTCGGCATGAGCGTGCTGTCGGCGCCGCCCGCGAACCAAAGGCTCCCGTCTTCGGCCACCATGGCGGCGCTGGACATGACGTCAAGGCTCGTGGTCTCGGCGTCGGAGCCCACCAGCATGGCGCCTTGTTGCGTGGCCACCAAGACCGTCTCGTCTGCGGTTGCGAGCGCGGTGTGCACGCTGCCTTCAGGGCCGTTCAAGGTCTCGAGGAGCACCATCGTACCGTCGTCGACTTGAATCAGGCTGATGGCGGCTTGGCGTTCGGGTTGGGCTGGGTTCTGCCCCGGAGCCGTCGATGCACGCCATCCAACGGCGGCCAAATGCCGCTCGTCCAGACGCTCGAGGTGTGTCCACGTGACGCCTTCAGGTGAGGACACAGCGGTGAATTCAGAGCCAAGTCCGTCGTAGGCCACCGCCGAGGTGCTTTGGCCGTCTTGCACGAGCAACCAACCGAGGACGGCGGTGGTGGTGCTGGATTCGACGAGGTCAATGGCGTGGCCGGAGTCGAGTCCTGAGAGGGTTTGCTTGTAGGGCTGGTCGCCGGTTTCGGCGTAGCCCCGAAGGACACCGTTGCCGGCGTCCCACCACACGCCATCGTCGGCCTTGAGCAGACGCTCAGGCACGTTGGTTTCGCTGATGATGGTCACGCCACCCTCTCCTTCCGTGTGTTGAATGTACAGCAACGGACCTTGTTGGTTGACCACGATGCCGACGTGAGCAAGGTCCCAGTCGCCGTCGATCATCGCCACATCGATGACATCGTGGCCGTGCCAGGCCGCGGTGACGGGCGCATCGCTCAAGGAGGACAGGGTGCCTGTCGCGCTCACCGCCCAGCCGCCGGCGAGGGCGAAGGGGGCGAAGAGGCCAATGGCAAGCCATTGGTGCTCGGACTCCTCCTCCAGAAGACGTGAAAGGCGGGAGGCCATGGCCAGACCACAGGCCTTGGGCTCTCAAGCCTTTTCGCGCCATTGGCCCTCGGTTTGCACATCGGAGGGCTCATAAGCGGCGGTCAGGTCGGCAGGTTGCTCGGAGGTTCCGTTATGGCACGCAAGCCCGCGAAGATGTACCGCCAAGTCAAGGGCCCGGCATACACCCGACGCAAGTACATCGGCGGTGTGCCCAACAACCGTATCATGCAGTTCCACGTCGGCAACCGCCGTGCTGCAGAGACCGGCGGCTTCCCCGTCGTTCTGGAGCTTCGCGCGGACAACGCCTGCCAGATCCGCCACACGGCGCTCGAAGCAGCCCGTGTGATTTGCAACGCCACCATCCGTAACGCCTCCGGCGCTCAAGGCTACGCCCTCCGCGTTCACACCTACCCTCACCACGTCCTGCGCGAGAACAAGCAGGCGACCGGTGCAGGTGCTGACCGTGTGTCTCAGGGCATGCGCTGCGCCTTCGGAAAGAACGTCGGCACCGCCGCCCGCGTGCAGCGCGGCCAGCGCGTCCTGACCCTTCAGACCACGCCTGAGCACTACCTCACGGCCAAGTCCGCGCTCCGCAAGGCCAGCATGAAGTTCCCCACGCCCTGCTCGACCAAGCTCGTGCGCGGCGCTGAGCACCTGAAGGGCCTCGTCTGAGGTCACGTTCATAGCGCGCCACCGGCGCGTTCCCACTGGGAGGATTCGACATGCGCGTGGCGGTGCTCAAGGTTGACAACTGTCAACCGAAGAAGTGCAACGACGAATGCCANGNGTTTTGCCCCCCTGTCCGCAACGGNCAGGAATGCATCGTGATGGACACCAAAACGGGCAAACCGCACATNTCNGAAAGCNTNTGCATTGGCTGTGGCATTTGCATCAACAAGTGCCCGCACGATGCGCTGATCATCGAGCAGTTGCCTGAGGAACTCGAAACGGACATGATTCATCGGTATTCCATGAACNGCTTCCGCTTGTTCCGCCTGCCCACGCCGTCAAAGGACCAGGTGGTCGGCATCCTCGGTCCCAACGGCATGGGCAAGTCGACNGCGTTCAACGCGCTTTCAGGACGCNTGGTGCCGAATTTGGGCGACTGGAAGGGCGAGGCGGATTGGGACTCCGTTATCGCCANCCTNCCCCGTGGCGAACTGCGGGACTTCCTCGTCGAGGTCAAAGAAGGTCGAATTTCGGTGGCCGTCAAGCCNCAGAACGTGGATCGCCTGCCTCAACGGGTCAAGGGCAAGGTCGGCGACCTGCTGCGCAAGGTGGACGAGCGCGGCTTGTTTGACGAACTCACCGTCGCCCTCGGTATCGATCATCTGCTCGAGCGTGAAATTGGACAACTGTCCGGCGGTGAACTGCAGCGTATGGCCATGGGCGCCACGCTGCTGCGCGATGCCGACGTGTATTTCCTTGACGAGCCGTCGTCCTACCTGGACATCCACGAGCGGATGCGCATCGTCCGTATCGTCCAGAAGTTGGCCGCGGAACGCCGCGTCATTGTCATCGAGCACGACCTTGCGGTGCTTGACGTGCTCGCTGATCTGGTGCACATCGTCTACGGCACCAAGGGTGCCTTCGGCATTTTCACGCCTGCTCGGGCCACGCGAACGGCCATCAACGCCTACCTTGACGGCTTCCTTCCAGAGCAAAACGTCCGAATCCGTGACAAGCCCATCGCCTTCCTCGGCCACCGCGACCGCAAGGTCGAGGCCGGCGCCCCTGTGGTCTCGTGGGGTGACCTCGAGAAGCAGTTGGGCAGCTTCAAGCTCGAAGCTGGAGAAGGCGCCGTGCACCGTGCAGAGGTGGTCGGCGTCGTCGGTCCGAACGGCACGGGAAAATCCACTATGATCAAGATCTTGGCCGGTGAACACGAGTACGACGCCGGTTGGGTCAGCGACGACGCGAAGATCTCCTACAAGCCACAACACCTCGACCTCGACATGGACGGCACCGTCCAGTTGTGGCTCGACAGCGAACTCGGGCCGCGTTGGCGCTCCGGCGAATTCAACGTGAACGTCATCCGGGCCTTGGGTGTGGACCAACTCCTTCCAAAGCGGGTTCGGAAACTCTCCGGCGGTGAGCGCCAATGCGTTGCCATCGCCATCTGCCTCGGCCGTGAGGCCGACGTGTACCTGTTGGATGAGCCCAGCGCGCATCTTGACGCCAGCGCGAGGATGGAAGCCGCGAAGGCCATCCGTCGAACGATGGAAGCCAACGAGAAGGCCGCGTTCGTCATCGACCACGACGTCTACTTCATCGACATCGTCAGCGATTCCCTGCTGGTGTTCGAAGGCGAGGGCGGTGTGCACGGGCGCGCAGAGGGTCCCTTCGAACTGCGTGAGGGCATGAACCGCTTCCTGTCCGGCGTGAACATCACCTTCCGTCGGGATCACGAATCGAAGCGCCCACGCATCAACAAATCCCAGAGCCGCAAAGACCGCGAGCAACGCAACGCAGGAGACTACTACTCCTACTCTGCTTGACGCCGCGTCCTTGATGCATGGTGGCGAGGTGCACATCTCATGCCGGTCACGACGCCGCCTGTTGGAGGCCCGCTCGGGCGTTCACGTCGGCGCCTTTCCGGCTCTGCGTACAGCACGTGGCGCCGCTGCCCCACGGAGTGGCGCATCACCCGCGGGCTCGGTTTGGGTTCACCGACCTCGCCGTCGCAGGTGCTCGGTCACGTGTTGGAAGACGGGGTGATCCGTCTCATAATGCGACACGCTCCAGCAGGTGCGGATCGGGCAACCCTCCTC
>NZMM01000082.1 GCA_002694585.1 Methanobacteriota archaeon | reverse complement strand
ACCCCAATGACGTGCACGGGGAGGTTCGGGTGATGGCTCGCGCACCAGAGGAGCACCTTCGCCAGGTCAGAGGCCTGCTGATCGGGCAGAGCAACGCAATCCACGTCGGAGGGTGCCACACCCACGCTGTCCAAGTCACCGAGGATGAGGGTCAGTTCGAGGCCAAGTCCTTCGGCATGCTTCCAACCGCCGTCACAACCGAGGACCATCGACGGACGGTCCAGCAACCACGGAGGTACGCCGTTCTCGGGTAAANCGCCAGCGGCAAGCACGAGGATGTGCCCGCNCATGGCTCCACATGGAACGGCTCACCAAGAGGATTCGTGCGTGANGGTCATGCNCNATGGGGAATGGGTTTTGAACGTCCTCGGTCATCAAGAAGCATGGCCATGCAACGCGTTCGCACCCTGCAGGCCTTCCTCATGTGCGTCATGATGGTCCTCTCCGTGCAAAGCGTGGGCTTGGGCGCCGTCTTGGACGAGGGAAACGAACCTCTGCCGTCTGAGGAAACCACAGGTCCGTCCAGCAGCCATGAACATGGAGGGAGCGACGCTTCCATGGCGCCTCTGTACGACGGCGTCGCCCGAGAAGAGTCCGTCCTCGACACCTGGGAACTTGGCTCGAACCTGACCGAGGGCACCACCGTTGTGTTCGGTCCCGTGGGGTCGATTGCTCCAACTGGCATGCGCCACCTGTGCTGGATCGACGACCAGGGGCAAGTCCATCACGGTCGAATGGGTGAAGATAACCGATGGACGGACGGCGTGTCCGCGTCTTGGTCCACCAGCATTGTGACCACCGTGGACAACGTCAGCGACGGTCCAGTCTGTGCGGTCGCGGCCACCACCGATGANCGCGCTCGTCTGGTGATCAGGGACGGAGAGAACCTCACTGCAGCACGCGAGGCCTTCCCGAATTCGATGTACTTCAACCAAGTTTGGCACGTGCGCACGTTCATGCTCGACGTGGATGCATCGTCCATTTCGCTGGTGCTCCACGAGGACCGTGAGCACGCCGCGGTCGTCGATGAAGGCGGTAAGCTCTGGCTGGTGTGGAACGAAGGTGTCCTGTGGAACCGCACGCTGATCGACGCCGGTCCAGTGACCGGCGAAGTGGAGATGGCTGCGGTCAACGGTGGCGTTGAAATCTACACCGTCATCGAAGACGAATTGCTCAGGTGGGAGATGCTCGATGATGGATTCAAGCGAAGCGTTGTGACGGAAAACGTCGATCTCTCCACGGCGATTGGCGTGGACCATGACCGTGACGGTGTGGCGCAGGTTGCAACGGCNGTGGACGGCGAAAACGGCGCGGGNGTTGAACTGATCCGCAGCCTCGTCGGACAGCGCGAAGGTCGCGTGTCCGGAGACGTTGCGTCCACCGTCATGCTTGGGGACAACCACACGTCGGCCGGCCAATCTGTGCACGGCGACCTGAACGGCGACGGNCTCAGCGACGTCGCGTTCGGGNTGCCTCATGCGGCACAGGTTCACGTCGCGTTTGGCAACGGCACCACAACGAGCCTCAACGGNACGGGAATGTTTGGTCATGGCTTGGCCATGGCCGATTTCGATGGTGATGGCCTCGACGATCTGCTCGTCGGCGCTCCAGGAGAGGATGAGGCCAACGGGACCCTCTCGGCCTGGTTCTCTTCGCTCGGCATCGTGGGTGAGCGCNCTGCCGACTGGGTCATGAACGGCCAAGGAGGCGAAGGTTTGGGGCACAGGCTCACCGTCATCTCAGATTTGGACGGCAACGGCGGACACGAGGTCGCCGTGAGTTCCCTGACCGGCGATACCGACGGGAAGGTGCACGTGCTGTTCGGCAACGGCACGAGCCTTGACCTCGANCGGTCCATCCTCCCCACGTCCATCGGTCCNGCCTTNGGNCAAGCCATGGCCTCGGGNGANCTGAATTGTGACGGTCACGCNGACTTGGTGNTCTCCAACACGGGGAGCATCGATTCACCGGTCGGNTANTCAGCCATCGAAATCTTCCACGGAAGCGCNACCGGCTACAACGGAACGCCAGACCGGACCTTCGTCTCCAACGCACAGGGACGGNTGCTCGGGTNTNCTCTCCTTGTTTTGCCCGACGTGACGGGCGACGGATGCGACGANCTGTTGGCCAGCGAGCCGCTCAACGGCACCGAAGCCTACAACGCTGGACGGCTNTGGCTCTGGGCGGGTTCATCCAGCGGTATGGCGAGCACGACAGCGTGGTCGCTTGACGGCACGTCGAACGCACGCCTTGGNCTCGCGCTGACGGCCGCCGGCGACGTGGACGGCGACGGCCANCCGGATCTGCTGGTCAGCGGCGCNGGAAGCGGTGCCAACCCNGGGNAACTCGACNTGTATTTCGGCAACGNCAACGGCTTNGCCGCCGACACCCAAACCATCGTGACCGGCTCNGCGGGGGAANACGCCGCNGAACGCGTCATGGCTCAACTTGACACNGATGGCGACGGCTTGGAGGAGATNGCGTCCAGCCGTCGTGTGGCTGCGCTCGATGGCGGCACNCACAGCCTGTCCATCGAGATNCGCGAGCGTGTGGACTGGCAATCGTTGTCCTTCCCCACGCAAGCGCTCCCTGTGGACATCATGCTCTCAACNGCNNTGCGTGGCGAGACGGCGATTCACGTGGTCACGCCTGATGAGGCAGGAGGTCACCATCTGCACCTCATCGAACACACGCTTGACGGCACCCCCGGCGGCCAATGGGTCACCAGTTACCTCGCAGGTGGTCCTCNCCTGGAGAAGGTGGTCGCCCTCCCGAACGACATCGGGCCAGCAGGGGTGGTGTTCCATCAGGTCCTCGACGGCACGCACTCGATTGGGCAACTGAACGCCTACGGTGCGATGGCCTACCAGGGCCCTGTGTTGACCACGGGGGCATGGGGCCAGCACGTGGCCACCATGCACAAGGACGGTGCTCAGCACTTCGTCCTCCCAACNGAGGGAGACGGTCGGCTCTGGCACACCNTGGAAACCAGCTCGGGTTGGGACACGAATTTGATCACCGCCGGAGCCACCTTGGACGCACCTGCGTCCATCGTTCATNTCCCCGACAACGATACCCTGGCGGTGGTGTACGCTCCTGAGGGNGACGCCGCCATCCATGTTGCGTGGGGCAGCGGAGCTGCCGGTGNCACGTGGGACTTGACCACCTTGGACCTCGGGGTGGATGTGGTCGGTGCATCACTGGCTGCGGCCTACGACGGGAACCTGACCGTCTGGGCCCTGACCGAGAACGCNACNTTGGCCAACCTTTCNCGCATCACGGTTGATTCGTNAGGTGAGGCGACGGTGAACNCCACGCTTGCCTCGGAGCTCCATCCAGACGGCTCCGTGACCTTTGCTGGGTCAGACGAGGACGGCGACCACGTCGTGGTCTACGCNTCAACCGACGCAGGGNACNTGTTCCACAACGGCACGGAAGTCAGCACGGTCGGACCCGANGGCGCCACGCGCGCCTTCCGGCCTGCGGCTTGGGGCAGCCTCGGNGCACCTTTGGTCAGCGGCCATCACGGCGCNGTCGCCGTTCGGTGGAGCAGCACGCTCGGCTTCNTNCACCACCTGAGCGCNGACGGCGCAANCGACACGGNCCTCNATGCCGGGCATCTGGGCGATGGGGGTGCTTTCGATTACGACGGCGACCTTTGGACGTCCAGCCAAGACGGCCTGCAGATGCATTNGGACCTTGTGCACGACGACGGGCTGCCCTTCGAGAACGCCAGCCGTGTGCGCACCGTGACCTTCAGCGGTGTTGCAGCCGATGCCCAAGTTCATCCGATTGAGGGCTACACTGGCGCAGATCCGAGCGATGACGATCACCGCTACCGTGCCCTGACCGCGGTGGATTCGGTCAACAAGGACGTCCACGTGCTCCGCCTCGTTTTGGACGAGGACCGTGATTTCATCCCGAACGCCCACGACCATCTTCCGCTCATCAGCGGCCAGTGGGAAGACAGCGACAACGACGGTTTCGGGGATTTGGCCACCGGACCCTTCCCCGACGCCTGCCCCAGCATCACCGGCACCAGCACGTTCGGTGTGCTGGGTTGCCTGGACCTCGACAACGACGGCTGGGACGAAACCACCGACGACTGTCCGAACAACCGCGGGACCTCATGGTTTGACCGTCAAGGGTGCGAGGACAACGACCAGGACGGCTGGTCAACGAACTCAGGCTCGTGGACAAAGGGAGACAGCTTCATCCTGAACTGGAAGCAATCCTTGGACAGCGATGGCGACGGCCGTGGCGACAACAGCGGCCCGGATTGCTGCAACACCGCTTTGGACAACCAAGAGCCGGATCTCTTCCCGTACAACCCGCGTCAATACAAGGACACGGACGGTGACGGTTGGGGCGACGACAAAACGGACGACCTGACCGGCGACGAGTGCCCTTACGATTACGGGACCTCCTTCCGCGACCGCCGCGGGTGCGAAGACCGTGACGGCGACGGCGCGTCGGACCCGCGCCCACCCGAAGATTTCCCATACAACTGGTCCGTGGAAGAGGGCGCTGATCTCTGGCCTGACGATTCCACGCAATGGGTGGACAGCGATGGGGACGGCTACGGTGACAACTCAAGCGAGGGCGCCACCAATCCCGACCACTTTCCCGCCCTCGTCTTTGCCGCCGTGGACGATGACCGTGACGGTGTTCCGGACGAATGGACGTCCTTCTACAATGAACTCAACGGCAGTGCGGGCCTCAATTTGGACGGGTGCCTGAACGCGTACGGGAATTCCACCACAGGTCTTGGCGAGGACGCAGAAGGCAACGAAATTCAGGTGCCTTTGTACGGATGTCCCGACAGCGACGGCGACGGCAGAGCCAACCAAGACGACGCCTTCCCGCTGGAGCCCACGCAGACGACCGACAGCGACGGCGACGGGTTCGGCGACAACATCGGGGGTGTTGACGGTGACGAGTGTTACCTCGTTCCTGGTGTCGCCGAGGGCACGCCCACCTTTGCGGGCGGGACCGGTCGAGGATGTCCCTTGTTCAACGACGTCGACAGCGATGGCGTGGGTGACGACGACGACCAATGCCCGAACACCGATGCTGGAGCGGCCGTGGATGCCGCTGGCTGCGCCTTGAACCAACTTGACAGCGACAACGACGGCGTCAAGGACCATCAGGACCGGTGTCCGAACACCCTTGATTTCAGAACCATCGACGCCTTTGGCTGCGACACGCAGCAGCAGAACGTCGACAGCGACGAAGACGGGGTGAGGGACGCCGATGACCTGTGCCCGTTGACGCCCGTCGGAGCGAGCGCTGACGCCGACGGTTGCGCCGCTTCGCAACGCGACAGCGACAACGACGGCGTGGCCGACGACCTTGATCTCTGCCCGGCTTCAAAGGCTGGATTCCCCGTCGACGCAACGGGTTGCCTTGACGAAACGGCATGCGAGGACGATTTGGACGGTGACGGCGTTGCAGGATGCCCGGCATGGGAAGACGGTAGCGACGGGTTGCGTGTCAATCAAAGCGGTGACGCCTTCCCCTTGGATGCCACGCAGTGGAACGACACCGACGGTGACGGCTACGGCGACAACGTCAGCGGAAACCAAGGCGATGCTTGTCCGACGGAGGCGGGGACCTCCCTGCGGTCTTTGGCCAACAACCTCGACCACTTCGGATGCCCGGATGACGGCGACGGATTCGTGGACGAACCCTTCCCCGAGGATCCGACGCAATGGTTGGACGAAGATCAGGACGGATACGGCGACAACGCCACAGGGACAAACCCGGATCTGTGCACTGACACTGCCCCCGGTGACCGAAACCGTGTGGACACCAACGGCTGCGCGCCCATCCAGCGGGATACGGACGGCGATGGCGTGAACGACGAATTCGACCAATGCCCAGATGAACCGCTGGGCACCGACGGTTTCGCGGACGGTTGTCCTGCTGTTTCCCAAGACGGAGACAGCGAACCCATCGAAGTGTTTGGTCAACCCCTGATGGTGGTCGTTGGCGGTGGAGTTGGCGGTCTGTTCGGCCTGCTTCTCCTCCTGCTGGTGGTCCGCCGTGTCTTCCGGTCTTCCGAGGACGATGACGAGGAGGACGATGACGACTGGTTCGATGACGATCCGGACAATGAACCGGTGCGCACGCCGATGCGTCGGCGTGAACCGGTGACACGCTCCTTGCCGAGGAAGGAACCATCTGTGAGCGGTCCCGCGAAGGCTGCAGGCCCATCTGGGGCGCCGTCGCAAGCCAAGCCGAAGCCCTCCCAAGGCGGTCCACCCGGGCGGAAGGGACCACCTGGCGGGGGCCCGCCTGGGCGCAAAGCAGGCGGCCCACCCGGGCGCGCCAAGCCTTCACCTGAGCCGAAGGTCGCGGCCCGCAAGCCTGTGACTGAGCCGTCCGCTCCAAAGAAGGTCGGGCGCCGCCGCATTGAATCGGATGCAGCACCACAACACGATGCACCAAGCGGCGGGCCAACACGCCGGCGCGCAAAGGTCAGCGTTGACCTCTCGATGTTTGAAGCGTCCCAATCAGCGGACAGAGCGGCCGCTGTTGCGTGGGTGGTTGACGAATTGGGTGCAGGCGGCGTTGAGCGGACCATCCTGATGCAGCTTCAGTCCACGGGCTGGACCGCCGAACAATCCCGGGCCATCCTCGACTTGGCAGCGGCCGGAAGGTCGGGCAGGGATTGAAGAAGGGGACCCAGCAGGCGTGTTGAGGTGGACCACGTGAGCGAGGCCGGTATCGACGTTGACGAGGCAGCCGAGTACTTCGGCGCCACGTCCTCATCGGACGGTCTTCATGCCATGCTGGCCATGAGTCGGGAGGACGCCTTCGTGGCCTTCTTTCGTCAATTGTCTGACCTCGTGCTTCAACCCGGTGACTTCGATTTCGTGGAAGCCGGTGCCCGCATGTTGTGTGAGGGCGGTGAACTGTACTACCTCGTGGCCGGCCACCTCGGCCTCATGTCCATGGCCGACCCACTTCGCTCCTTCCTTGGACATGACGATTCGGAAGGCAATGCGGGTGAAGGAGGCGTTACGGTCACCGGAGCTCAGCGCGATGCCCTGGAGCGCTTGTCGGATCCGATGCGCCTGATGCGCCTGTTCGCGGTCGCCAACGAAACCGGTGGAGAGGACGAGGTGCGTGGTTACCTCCGTGGGATGGANGGNCACCTGAGTGCNGTGGCGANCAACGAAAGNACCNTGGTTCAGGTCGCGCTNGATTTGGACGCGTCGCTGGACGTGGCCGGCCAGATCCTTCCCGTCGCCGCTCTTGCGGGCGGTGGAGCAAGCGCCACAGCACTCGAACTCCGTCCGACGGCGCCGATTGAGGTCCCANCGACGCCATCTCCGGCGCCTGTTTCGGACGCTGCACCCGCGGTGGTGGCGTTGCCTCCCTCGACCTCACCTGCTCCTGAAGACACCGTTCCTCTTCCAGCAGGTCCCTCGGCGGTTCCCCTTCCCAGCGCGCCGAGCGATGCCGCACCAGCTCCTGAGCCAGTGATCGCTGACCTTGACGACCGACGGAAGAACGAGGCGGCCGCCGATGCCTTCGCCGGAGCCTTCGGTTCGATGATGGCACCTGAACCGGNCCCGGAACCGGTGAACGAACCCGAGCCCGAACCGGTGACGGATGAAGAGCGCTTCCTCGCCGCCGACGNGGACGAGTCTGGAGGCCTGTCCATCGAAGAGTTGGCAGAAGCCACCGGCACCGANTTGGAAGAGGCCGCCCGTCTTCATGCTGCGGCTGATGTGGACGGTGATGGGCAGGTCACGTTGGAAGAATTCGTGGGCAGTCAAGCGGCNGAAGTCGCCTCTGCTCTCCCTCGNCCAGTACGCGCGGCACCGGTGCGTGCACCCGTTGGTCAGCAGCCCAACCCAGTGCGGCCCCCGCAGCCTGCGCCCATGCCTCAACCCCGTCCCATGCAGCCGCAGACGCCTGTTGGCGGAGGATGGCCTCAGCAACAACGCAACACNTTGGGAGGGCAACAACNGCCCAATGCTTGGGGCCAAACGCAGCAACAAGGGTGGGTTCAGCCGCAACACCAGGGTTGGGTTCAGCCGGCCCCAATGCACAACGTGCCTCCAACCATCCCCTCTGGCTTGCGTTGCCCAGGGTGCGGTGTCGGCATCGACGGTCAGTGGCGTTTCTGTCCGGTGTGCGGGACGCGGAATCCTGCCATGCCGTACTGATCACTCTTCGACGAAGGCGCCTTTCTCGAGCAGAAGCTCATCGTCCAACCAGACCGATGGAGCCTGCATGACGCCCGAGAGGGTGAAGCCCACGCGGTTCGTTCCGCCTCCGGCCGTGTTGTCTCCGAACATGAAGTAGCAGGTCCCGAGGCACTTTTCNTCCTCGAGGACGCTGCCCGTCAGGGTGGCAGCCGGGTTCATGCCAAAGCCGAATTCCGCCACCGTGCCCGCCACGTCCTGGTCCTTTTGGCGCAGGGGCTCTGCGGCGTCTTGGAACTCCTTCCGGATGCGGCTGGCCATGTCTCCTCCGGTGATGGACGCGATGACGCCTTGTTCGATGTCCAGGGTCACCGGCTCGTCAATCAGCGTGCCTTCCCAACTCCCGTCCATCACCAAGCGGCCGTTCATCGTTCCCTCACGGGGCATGATGAACACCTTTCCAGCGGGGAGGTTCATGACCATCTTCGGTCGGTTGCAAATCCCGTTGTCGTCGAAATTCCATTCGCGCCACGCCACCTCAAAGGTGAGCTCAGTTCCGTTGTCGGAACGTACGTTCACGATGCGCCTCCGCCTCAGTCGGCTCGGAAGCCGCGCAATACGCTGCTTCACCAAGGCGAAGTCGGCCGACATCCCGCCACCTTGGAACATCTCAGCGGTCATGCCAGGCATCGTNACGATGCGTGCTCCATCGGCAAGGGCCGTGCGGACTGCTCGGGTGTGGGTCAGCGAGTAACGCGTGGGGGCGATGACCACCTGCTGTTGCCGCATCAAGGTGGCCACGGGAGCAGGCGGTTCCTGGCCGTGGTGGCGGCCNTTGGGCATCAGCATCAGCAGGACGCGGTCCGAACGGGTCATGGCCGCTTCGTGCAGGGCCGCTCCCACCTCTGCCGTCGTTGGGTCGCAGACGATCAGGACGTTCTCGTTTCGACGGACGTCCATGCACGTGGTGACGACGGTCAGCGCGCTTGCGGCAAGGTCGAGGTCTTCATGCTCCGATGCGGGCGGAGGTGAGGCCTGCTCGTCCTCATCGGGGACGTCGGAAACCGCTTCGAGGATCGCCTCGAGGTCTTCGTCCTCGTCCTTTGGGGCGGGTTCCTCCTCGGAGGAACGGCGCCGGAACGGGAGGACCATGCATGCCCGTGGACCTCAGCGGTCTTGAACATGTGGCGAACATTAGGGCATCGCAAGCCTTGAGCAGCATGAACNCGACCGAGGGGCATGACCGCCGCTCAGGCCTTCCTTGACCGTGTGCACGACCTCGCTCGAATNGGCTCCATTCAGGGGCACCTCGGCTGGGACCGTGAGACCCTGATGCCACGCAAGGGTGCTGCGGCTCGCTCCGACGTGCTGGCTTGGCTGGCCGCAGAATCACACCGCCGCCTGGTGTCCGAATCCTTCGGCGCCCTGCTCGAAGCGGTGCACGGTGAAGCTGAACACGACGCGGATCTCGCAGCGACCGTTCGGGAAATGACCCGACGTCGCGACCGCGCTGTCTTGCTTCCCGAAGCCTTTGTTTCGGAATTTGCACGCACCCGAAGCCTCGCTCAAGGCGCCTGGCAGGACGCGCGTGCNGCCTCTGACTTTGCGGCCTTCGCACCACATCTCGAGACCCTTCTTTCGATGACCAAGGAGCGCGTTCGCCTGCTTGGGCACGAGGGGCCGACCTACGACGCGCTGCTGGACGAATACGAGATTGGGTCAACCATGGCCGGGTACGACCCGATGTTCGCCGAACTNAAGGCGCACCTCGTGCCTCTGTTGGCCCGCATCACCGAAGCCACGGCCGCAGGCGNTGTCCCGACCTTGCCGGAAGGTGCACGCTTTCCAGTGGCCGATCAAATCGCCTTTTGCGAGCGCGTCAGCCAAGCCATGGGTTTCGATTTCGACGCAGGACGCATGGACGCGTCCGCCCACCCCTTCTCCGCTGGACTTTGGCCAGGCGACACGCGGTTCACCACGCGNTTTGACGAGGCCGACCCCTTCTCGTGCTTGTACGCCGTGATGCACGAAACGGGTCATGCGCTCTACGAGCAGGGCTTGCCCGAGGCTTTCCAGCGCACGCCCAGAGGTGAAGCGATTTCACTTGGTGTTCACGAGTCCCAGTCCCGTTTTTGGGAGAACCAAGTTGGCCGAACCGAAGCCTTCTGGAGCGTTGTTGGGCCTTGGTTCCACGAGGCCTTCCCACAGATTCCGGTCCTCGAACCCGCGGCGATGAACCTCATCGCCAACAAGGTCGAACCNGGATTCATCCGTGTGGAAGCCGATGAGGTCACCTACAACCTCCACATCATGATCCGGTATGAGATCGAGAAGCAGATGTTTGAGGGCAACCTGAGCATNGCGGACTTGCCGCACGTGTGGAACAGCATGATGCGCGAGTGGTTTGGGCTCGAGGTCAAGGAAGACCGGTTGGGCTGCCTTCAGGACATTCACTGGTCGATGGGTGCTTTCGGTTACTTCCCCACCTACACGCTTGGCAACCTCTACGCCGCACAACTTTTGGAGGCCATGGGCGACGAGCTTGGGGACATGGACGCGCTCATACGAGGCGGCGATTGGAGCGCGCCCTTGGCGTGGCTCAAGGCGCGCATCCATGAGCGTGGAAGCCTGCTGTTNCCCCCTGCGCTCATCGAAGAAGCGACGGGCGCACCGCCGACTGCGGCGGCGTTCCTGCGTTACATCGAGAGCAAGTACAGCCGATTGTACGGCCTTTGATACGCCCGTTTATTCGGCCGTCGCGCGGGCGTAGGCTTCGAGGTAAGCCCCCACTTCGCGCGCCATCGAAAAGCGCTCTAACACCTTTGCACGGCCCGCCTCGCCTTTTGCTTCCAACTGCGCCGTGTCGGACAGTTCCTCGTTAACGACGCGCGCGAAGGCGTCGTGGTCGCCGACGGGGTACAGCGCCCCCGTGCTGATGTCCACCGTTTCGGGCATCGGGCCATGATCGACGGTGATGACCGGCGTGCCTGAGGCCATGGCCTCGATGGGAATCATGCCCAAGCCTTCGTACAGGGAGGGAAACACCACCAGATCAGCGGCCCGGTAGGCGTCGGCCAAGGCTTCGAAAGGAAGGCTTGACTCGATGTGCACCGCATCCGCGACCCCACGTTTCGCAGCGTGGCGAAGGAGACGTGCCTTGAGGTGCCCGCGGCCGACGATGGCGAGATGGACGTCCTGCCGCCGGCTGCGGAGGGCAGCAAAGCCGTCGATGAGCNTCGCATACCCCTTTCGGGCGGCCAGGCGGCCGACGGCGAGGAGCAAATGGTGCCCTTCAGGCACCTGAAGGGTTGAACGGAGCGCGAGGATTTCCTCGGTTCGCTCCGGACGGGGGTGGAACATTTCCGTGTCGATGCCCCAATGGATGACCTCGCAGGACCAATCCTTAGGCGGGCGATAGGCGTCGATGAACTCCTGACGGCTGAAGGCGGAGATGGCCACACAGGTGCTCTTCTCGAGCGCGGCTTGTTCGTAGCGCGCGTAGGCCTTGGCCGTGAGGAGGATGGCNAGGTCGTTCGGGTTCGCAATCGCTGCCGGCTCACGCCGNCGTCGTGCCATGAGGAGNCCTTCGCGTTCACCGATCCATGAGCCGTGCAGGGTCGTGACGGTTGGCGCNACCTCNNGGTGGCACCGGTCAAANTGCCCACGCGTCCANGCGATGAGAGGCGTGTGCACGTGAACGACGTCGACCGGGTCTTCGGCATGAAGCCGAAGCAGCGCCCGCAAGGCATGGCGGCCAAAGGAGCGCGTGAACGCCATGGGTGCTTTGAGCCAAGGCACGCCGATGATNCGAACGCCTGAGATGGGCGGTGCATCNCCNGTTCCCTTGCGGGTGATGACGGTGACCTTGTGACCGCACGAGGCCAGTTCGGCCGTGAGGTGGTAGATGGTGGTGGCCATACCGCCCCAGCGGGGTGGATATTCACCGGCCAACATCACGATGTGCATGGCTCTCCCCGTGACGGTGAAGGGCCAAGCGGTTTCAACCGTTCCGTGACGGGTTCACGCCCAAGGGAGCATGACCAGCGCGCGGCCTGTCTCACCGGGTGCGACCAGCACCTCGCCCTTGTCGCCGGTCCTCTCGCTGCGCTCAAACACGGGAACGCCATCCACGATCGTCCATGACGGCCATCCCACCAGGCTGCGGCCGTGGAACGGGTTCCATCCGACCCGGCTCCACGCGTTGGCGTCGTCCACCGTCCGCTGGGTCACCATGTCCACGAGCACCAAGTCGGCGTCAGCACCGACCTCAATCCGGCCTTTGCCGACCATCTGGTAGCAATCTGCAACGTTGGCGCACATCCAGCGGACGACGTCTTCCACCGTGCAGCGTCCTTTTGCGGCGTGGGTCAGCATCACCGGGAGGGAGGTTTCGACGCCCGGCATGCCAGAGGGTGCCTTCGGGAATCCAAGCGCCTTGGCCTCCAAGGTGTGGGGCGCGTGATCGGTGGCCATGCACATGATCGTGCCGTCGTTGAGCCGAGACCACAGGGTCTCGCGGTCCTTGACGTAACGGATGGGCGGATTCATCTTCAGGCGCGTACCTTGACGCTCCACGTCCGTTTCGTCGAAGGTCAGGTGTTGCGGCAGGGTTTCGACCGTGATGCACGGGCCATCGCCTTCCTCGCCAGGATGCGATGTTCGGCCGGCCAGCCAGTCGGCTTCGATGCCCGAGGTCAGGTGGAGGATGTGCAGGCGGTGGTTGTGCGTGGTCGCCAAGCCGACGGCCAGTTGGGTCGCGAGCAGCGCCGTCACGTCGTCGCGCCACTCGGCGTGGGCGGCCATGTCGGTCCGTCCTTGGAATTCCTCCTTCCGTGAAATCAGGCGGTCCTCGTCCTCGGCGTGCACGGCGATGAGCCCGGCGGTTCCCTCGAAGATGCGGTCCAAGGCACCCTCTTCGCTGACCAAGAGGGAACCTGTGGAGCTGCCCATGAAGATCTTGATGCCACAAATTCCGGGCCGTGCGATGGGCTCTCCTGGTTTGCCCACCGCTTCTTGCAGGTCCTCGAGGTTGTCTGGTGTTGCGCCGATGAAAAAGCCGTGATGGGAGACGGCGGTTGCTCCTGCGCTGGCGATTTTCGCTTCGATGGAAGGCACGGTGGTGGCCGCAGGGTGGTTGTTTGGCATGTCGAGGAAGGCGGTCACGCCACCGCTGACGCCAGCACAACTTCCGCTTGCCAGGTCCTCCTTCTCGGGTTGGCCAGGTTCGCGGAAGTGGACTTGCGGGTCGATGACGCCTGGAATGAGATGCAATCCCTCACCGTTCAGGTGGACCTCTTCACCGCCCTTCGGCTCGAGCCCGCCACCCACGGCGACCTCAGTGATGACGCCAGCCTCGACGCGGAGGTCCGCAAGTCGGGTGCCGTCTGGGAAGACCGTCATGGCTCCAGTGATGAGGAGGTCGCCTCGTCGTGCCGGCATGTGCAGACGTCCATGCACGGAGTCCATGAAGGTGTTCAGCGGCGCCGAGCGGTCTTTGGGCGAAACGCATCGCAGACGTCGTCGTTCATGTCGAGGTACGGTCCACCGATGAGGTCCACCGCGTAGGGGACGGCGCGCCAGATTTCATCGATGGTCTCACGGATGGATTTCGGACGACCGGGCAGGTTGAACACCAACGATGACCCCCGGGTTCCGCCAAGTTGGCGGGACAGGATCGCCGTCGGCACAAAGGAGAGCGAGATGGCTCGCATCTGTTCACCGAAGCCGGGCAGGATGCGGTCAAGCACGGCTTCGGTGGCTTCCGGCGTCACGTCTCGGGCCGCTGGTCCCGTGCCGCCGGTGGTGACCACCACCGCACAGCCTACGTCATCGCACAGCTCGATCAGGGCTGCACCGATGGCGTCCGCATCGTCCGGGACACAACGGTAGTGGGCCTCAACTGGAGAGGCCACCGCTTCTCGCAGGAACCCGAGGATGGCCGGTCCGCCTTCGTCCGTGTAAGCGCCCGCGCTCGCTCGGTCCGAGACGGTCACGATGCCGATGCGAGCGAACTCGCCGACGTGCCCATCACGTCCCTCGAGCAGGGTCACCTCGTCCATGGTGCGCCCTCACTCAGTGCCGTACTTGGCGTGCAGGTCGGCGTGGAAGTTGTCCAACAGCGTGTCTTCGAACAACTCGGCTTGGCGGCGCGATTTGGTCGACCGCATGTGGAGGTAGGCAATGAGCACGAAGACGCCGATGGCGATGGGGATCATCGCTTCCAATTTGTAGGCGTGCATGAAGCGGATGATGCCGTCTGCGGTGTAGGCCCATGTGACCGAGGCCGCAGAACCTCCAATCACGACTGCCCAGAGCACGCGCATGAACTTCATGCGCGAGAGCATGCCGAGCATCGATCCCACGATGACGCCGGAGGCCATGAACGGAATCCAAACGAACAGGATGAGGCCCCAAAAGCCCCACTTGTTGATGAATTCCCGCTTCTCGTTGGCCGTGTATTCCACCGTGGACAGCAGGTCGCCAACGAATTTCGTTTGCAGAACCCGTCCGCCCAGTCCGTCTTGACGAGCGACGGCGGCCACACGTTCGTCGTCGCTTGAGGACTGTTCCACGCGCCCCGCACCTGAGCGGTCGGCGAGGGTTGAGACTTGGTTGCGGACCTTCAGGATCAGGTCCTGACTGTGCAACAGGTCTTCGTTGCGGGAGGAGATGAATTCACGGAGTTCCTGTTCGACTTCTTCTGTGGTGGTCTTGAAGCGGAAGAAAGCCAGCCGGAGGGTGGGGCGGTACACCGTCGAGACGAAGATGTGGCGATCGTCGCTGGTGACCACCGCACCGACCATGGTCACGTTGTTTCGACGGGCAAAGAACAGGTCGAGGCTGTCTCGAACTTCCTCTTCGACGCGTGCGAGGGTGTGCAATTCGCCGAAGAAGGCGCTGTAGTCGCGACGCTCCGGTTGCTCTTCATCCGCGGTGCTGCCGCCGAATCCGATGCCGGTGTCCAAGTCCACACCTTGGTGGTTCACCGGGCGCACCGTGAGTTGGACCGGCTTGAACACGCGGAAGAGCGAGAATTCTTCGAGCAGTTCCCGAAGGACTTCGGCACGCACGTCCTTGTTGTCGGAGAGCGTGTTTTCCGTGGTGCCGTAGGGCACCATGATGTCGATGGACAACTCCCTTGATTCGGCTTTGTACACCTCCCAATCGATGGTGATGTGCAGGCGGGCTGCAACCTTGCTGACCGTCGTTTTCACCACGTGCTCAATGTGCTTGTTGGAGAGCATGTCGTCGGTGTCCTGGTGGTAGACCTTGTACATCAGCGGGTAGAGCAGCAAGAGGCTCACGGCGGAGAGGGAGAGCGAGATGAAGGCCATCCACCACGCAGGGATCCCCGCCGCTCCGCCGGTCAGCATCGCGGTTTCGCGGCCGCCGCCAAGTTCAGCGCCCATGAGGACGAAGCCCCACCGTCCAAGTTGAGGCATGGTCCAGCAGTTGCGCTGACCGGCTTCGAGGATGGTGGCTTCGGTGTGGTCCGTATCGTCCACGAAGGGCAGGAAACTCAGCGTCGCGCTGGAGGTGGACAGCTCGACGGACAGGTCGTTGGAAATGGGCCATTCACCCTCCACCGTCGTGCCGTTCTCGCTGCCCTGGGGGGGTTGCATGTCCACCAGGACCCTCAATTCGTAGGGGCCTGGGTGCAAATCATGGAAGCTAAACACGGTGCCAAGCGAGCCGTTGCTGCCGATCGAATAGTTTTCTTCGACTTGTGTCGACAAGCGGTCCGTGTTCTCGCCGAGGACCTCCATGGCAATGAGGGACATGTTCACCGTTGCGATGCCGTTTGGAAGGTTGTAGACGCCGATGCTGAAGCGCTCATTGTCGTTGTCGGGGTAGATGTGAATCCAAGGCTCGTCGGTGACTTCCTGACACTCGCCGCTGGGGTCCAAGAAGGTCTTTGATGCCGCGTGGTCAAGCGCCGTCGAGGTGCCCAGCAAGCCACCGGACATCGAGAAAATGAGCAGGGCATAGAAGGCGCCGTAAATGAAGCCCGAAATCAGGACGAAATCCTCGATGGCAGAAGGGAAGCGCCGCCGGTCGCCCTTGGACCGCCGGTTTCGGATGATGGTCAGCTCTTTTTCGAGCTTGCTCGTGCCGTCCTCAGGTGGAAGTTCCGCGGGGGTTTGGGGCTCCCCCTCGCGGCTCATGAGGGACCATTGGGGTGTGGGTCTTGAAGCCATTGTCCGGTTTTGCAACCGTCGGGGTCCACATCGGAAGCCTTGAAGGGAAGGTGCTTGTGGCCAAAACGCTCAGGGACAGTAGCTTAGTTGGGAGAGCGCGGCACTGAAGATGCCGAGGTCGCTGGTTCAAGTCCGGCCTGTCCCACTCAACGCGCGTCAGCGTGGCGTAACCGAACAGGTGCCGCTCATTCTGCCTTGTCAAGGGCGACCTTTTGGGCGTCCCAGAGGGCCTCAAGTCCACGGTCGGCCATGGCCAAGAGGGCCATGAGCTCTTCACCGTTGTAGGTCGCCTCCTCGCCGGTGGCTTGAATCTCCACGTAACGGTCGTCGCTGGTCTTGATGACGTTCATGTCCACGTCGGCGCGGCTGTCAAGGTGGTAGTCGAGGTCGAGCCAGACGTTGCTCTCAAGCAATCCCACGGAAATCGCAGCGAGTTCGTTCGGCATGACGGCCATTTCGTGGTTGGCGCGCTCCACGTCGCTGAGGGACGGAGCCGTCCATCCGTTGCGGCGGTCGTCGTCCGAAGGACGCAGGTCCGCTGGAAGGCAGTCGCCTGAGGCGATGAGGCGGCGCACAGCAAGCCGAAGGGCGATGCCGGCGGCGGTGATCGACGCGCATCGGGTTCCGCCATCGGCGTTCAGCACGTCGCAATCAACGTTGATCGCGACCGGGCCGAGCGCCTCAAGATCGACCGCGGCGCGCAGCGAACGAGCGATGAGGCGCTCGATTTCCTGCGTCCGGCCCTTCGCACCGTTGCGCTCGCGGCGGAATCGGCTGTCGGTGCTGCCGGGCAGCAGGCTGTACTCGGCGTGGACCCAGCCCTTGGTCGCGTCACGGGGGAACCAGCGTGGGAGGCTGCGCTCCTTCGTCACGCAGACCAGGATGACGGTGTCGCCCTGGCGGTAGAGCACCGAGGCGAGGGCGTTCGGGGTGAAGTCGAGCTCGACCTCGACGTGACGCATTTCGTTCTGCTCGCGGTCGGGATTGAAGCCCGTCTTGTCCTTGGCCATGGCCCGGCGACGCGCTTCTCCTCATCAAACGGTCGCATCCCGTCGTTGAACAGGTTGAAGGCCCGAATCCGGGTGGTCGTTGCATGCCCACCCCGGTGATCTGCAGCGTCGCTCGGACCCCGATTGGCCGCTTCATGGGTGCGTTCAGCAGCCTCAGCGCGGTCGACCTTGGCGTCGTGGCCGTCTCGGGTGTGATGGAGCGTGTTGGCCTTGATCCGGCCAGCGGTCTCGTGGACGAGGTCATCATGGGTCAAGTGCTCCAAGCCGGTGCAGGACAAAACCCTGCGCGGCAGGTCGCCTTGGGTGCAGGTTTGCCGGTCAGCACGCCTGCGATGACCGTGAACAAGGTCTGCGGTTCTTCGCTCAAAGCCATCATGGTCGCCGCCACGGCCATCCGAGCCGGCGAACACCGCTGCATTGTCGCCGGTGGCATGGAGAGCATGACGAACGCGCCACAGTTGCTCATGGGTCAGCGCCGCGGGACCAAGATGGGCGACAGCACCCTCGTGGATTCCATGATCCACGATGGCCTTTGGGACGTCTACAACGACATGCACATGGGCAACACCGGTGAAGTGGTGTCCGAGGAGTTCAGCATCACCCGTGAGGCCATGGATGCCTTTGCCGCTCAGAGCCAGCAGCGCGCAGCAGCGGCCCAAGCAGAAGGTTGGTTCGCGTGGGAAACGGTGCCTGTTCAGGTGCCCCAACGCCGAGGAGGCCCGGTCACGGTGCTGGCCGATGAGGGTGTTCGAGCCGACACCACCGCGGAAGGCTTGGCTCGCCTGCAACCCGTCTTCGATCGCGAAGGCAAGGTCACGGCCGGCAACGCGAGTACCCTCAACGACGGCGCGGCCGCTGTCCTTGTCGCGGATGCTGACCTCGCGGCCGAGATGGGCTGGGATGTCATCGCAGAAATCGTCGATCAGACCACCAGCGGTGTGGCGCCTGAGCGCGTCATGGCGGCTCCAATTCCCGCCGTCCGAACCCTGCTTGAGCGGCAGGAGCTCGACGTCTTGGACGTTGACGTGTACGAGCACAACGAAGCCTTCGCGGCCGCCTCTTGCGCCGTGGCCCAAGACCTTGGCATCCCCAACGACCGTTTCAACCTCCACGGCGGTGCGGTCAGTCTTGGCCATCCGCTCGGAGCCTCAGGCGCTCGGTGCCTGATTACGATGATTGGCGCGATGCGCCGCATCGACGCGAAGAGCGGCATCGTTACGCTGTGCTTGGGGGGCGGCAACGCCGTCGCCATGCTCGTGCGCCGTCCCTGAGGGCTTGAGCGAACCCTCATATCGGCCATGGACGGGCTCCGGCCATGCCCGACACGCCCCATGACGAAGTGCGAACGCGCATCGACGGCCTGCTGAAGGATGAAGACGACTGGGTCACGGCGATGGCCACGGTCGTCTGCGAGCTGCACCACGCGTTCGATCACTTCCACTGGACGGGCTTTTACCGCACCGTGCGGCCAAATCATCTCAAGGTCGGCCCTTACCAGGGAGGGCACGGTTGTTTGGACATCCCATTCGACAAGGGCATTTGTGGTGCAGCGGCCCGAACGGCCACCACACAAGACGTGCCTGACGTGCACGTTCGTCCAGAGCACATCGCCTGCAGCAGCAGCACCAACAGCGAGGTCGTTGTTCCCGTTATCGCACCCTCTGGGCAGGTGATTGCCGTCTTGGACGTGGATTCAGACGACCCAGCCGCCTTCAACGGTGATGACGTGGCCTTACTCGAGTCGATTTGTGAGGACCTCGGGCAGCGCTATGGTACGGATGCATTGGCCACGATTCCCGGCATGGCGTGACGTCAGGATGCGTCGTCCGACGGCGCATCCTCGCGTTTCAAGGCGCTGAAGAGGTGGTGGTCCTCCACCACGTCGATCGGCCCGGGCAAGACAGGCAGGATGTCGTCCACGCTCAACCCCGTGGCTTTCGCAATGCGGTTCGCAGCGGTTTCCTTCTTGGTGCGTCCGCCGCTGACGATCGCCCATCGCCCTCCGAGGGATTGCGCGTGCTCAGGCGTGGTGCCGAGCAAGAGGGGGACGCCGTTGATGGCCACCAGTGCAAGGCCGATGCGCAGGTCGATGTCCTTGTACCACTGACGTTGCCCTCGCACAATGAACGCCCCTGCACCGACGAATTCGCCGGTCTGTGCGGTTTTGGAGACCTGGGCAGGTTTGACGGAATAGACCGTGCCGTGACCGCCACCGCTGCCCCATGCGCGGCTCCAGCACAAGGCCAGTTGTGCACCCTGCTCTAAGTCGGCCTCCGTGATGGCGCCGGCCTCGATCCTGTCGCTCAACCGGAACGCGGGCATGCCTTCGGGCAAGTAAGCCGGCGGCCGTTCATCGGCCACGAAGCCACGTTGGGACTGCATGGCGCATGATGGGGCGCCGTGGAGGTCGGCGTGAAGGTACATGTCGTCGCCTTTCAGATGCTTCTTCACGATGGCGTCGTTGCCTTTGGCGTCACGTCCGCCGACCATCAATCGTCCGTTGGCGAGCATGGTCCAACGGTGGTGTTCGAACCAGAGCCGCTTTGAGCGCTTGACGCGGACCACCTGGCCGCTGGCCTGCTGCTTCGCTTCCTTCTTTTTGGCGCGCTCCAACTCGGTTCGGGTCGTTTCCAGCGCGGCGACCGCGCCCGATGACTTGTCCTTCTGCTTCCTTGCCGTGGTGAACAGACGTTGCGCGTTTTGGTGCACGCTTTCGTCAAGGTGGAGCGTGACCTCCTGTGCTCCGGGTTCACCGTCTTCGTTGGGCAGCAAGCATCGAATGGTTCGTTCAGCCGGGTCGGCGCTGCGGATCCATGGAATGGCTTTCACGGCGGACATCACCGCATCCCAACCGGTTCGTTCCACCGCTTCGCGGGTCTGCGTGAGCAGGCCGTCCACGTGCGTCCAATGTTCCTGAATCGCGTGGCCGAGGGCCTGCTGTTTCTCCACTTTGGCGTGGAAGCCCTCGAGGGCTTTCTCCTGTTGAGCCAATCGACGTTCAAGACGTTCCACGTCCGTGGAGTGCCCTCGCCCGGGAGCGGCCGCGTTGACCTGCTCGAGCTCCCTGCGCAGGAGCGCGTCCGAGTCGTGTCCGCCCCACCACGCATCGATGGCTTCGAGCATGCCAGGGAAGGGAAGCGAGGTCCGTTTGGCATGGTCAGGCAGCAGCACCGGCGTGGCTTCTTCGACGTGTTCCATCAGGAAAGCATCGAGGCTTCCGTCGCTGGGAACGTCCGGTGCGTCCGCCTTGAGGACCAGGTGCCCTGCCCGTTCTTGTTCCAACGCGTCCAACAGCCCGCGCAGGGCCGCATGAACCGTAGCAGCGTCCGCTTCTGTTGCTGCCATGTCGGCGTCGAGGCCGGCGGCATCGCACACGGCGTTGGCCAAACGCCCGCCGAGGTTGACCTGTCCGCCCAACGTTGAGGCGAGGTTGCGCTCCGACCTCGAAAGAACGGCGGCAAGTCCGGCCTCGTCGAGGGCATCAGGATCCAGTGCGGGAGGTGGTGGAAGGTAGGCTTCGCCACGCTTGAGCGTCCTGTCGCGGTACGTTGCGTGGGTCAAGGGCTGGATGATGGTGTCGTTCTCGTCGAGCAGGATGACGTTTCCCTCCCCGAAGCATTCGATGATGAGATGGCGATCTCCGCCCTTCGTGGTGAAGCTCATGCGCAACAGGCGGTCGAAAGCGAGCTGTTCTACGGCGATGAGGCGCGCGTTGCCCAGTTGTTTCCGCAAGAGCATCGCGAACGGCGGTGGCGACATCGGCATCGGGCGGTCTCGGGAGGACGTCGAAATGCGCCGGCCTCGGACGATGACGAGGTCAAAGGCGTCCGCGTCTTTCGGGTTGAAGCGGAGCACGACTTGCTCGTAGTGGGGCATGTAGGATTTCTTGACCCAAGCGCCAAGATGAGCCTGAAGCTCATGGGCGATGGCACGCAAATCGAACGCGCTCATCGCCTGCTTCATGACGACCCCGCTCAGAGGGGGGTGGCCTCGTTCTTGACGCTGATGCCCGCTTTGTTGCCTTCAGGCCTGACCTGAGCGGCCATCGAGCACTTCGAGGACGCCGCTGGCGATGGCCATGATGCCGGCCACCACGGCGATGTAGACGCCAAGCGAAGCGCCCATGACGCTGTCCGGGTCATCAGGAAGCGCACCCCGCCAGAGCAGGACAGCGAGCACGATGACCACGCCAGCGAGCATGTTGCCCCAACGGGCGTTGTCGGTCACGACCGACGGAAGCGCATTCACGCCGACCTTGGGAAGGACCGCCATCACCGTGCACACCAAGGCCAACACTGTGCCGATCCAGAGCCAGGTGCCCCCCTTCGAACCGGCTTCAACGCTGATCATGCACTCTGCTTTGGCGTCCGCTGCGGCTGAGGTGGCCTCATCGATGACGGATTGGTTCCCACCGCTCAAGGCCGTGGCCATGTTGACGGTCAATTCCTCGAACCGGTCACAAGCGCCTGCTTGGGTCCCCTTGTGGACCATCTCTGTGCTGTTTTCTGGGGGTGTCTCATCCATCGGTGTGGACAAGTAGGCGGAGGTAGAGATGCAGATGCTTTGGTTGGCCTCGTCATCGATGCCTGAGCAATCGTAGGTGACGCTGCTCAAGCCCGAGTTGATCTGAAGGCCTCCGTCGTCCTCTCCCGAGAGCCACGTTCCGTTGAACTGGGCGACCACGGAAAGCAGGAGGGCCATGGCGATGAGTCCAACGGCCGCCCAACCCATCATGCTCGGACCTTCAGCCGCCATGGAAGGTTGCGCCATCGACGGTTGTGGCATGGCTTGAGCGGCCATCGGTTGTGCCGCAGCCGGCGCCATGGCGGTGGGCTGAACCGGTTGTGGCGCGGCTGGTGCAGCAGCGACGGGCGCTGAAACAGCAGGCGTAAAATCCGGGTAGTACTGTCGTGTGTACGCGAGTGCTTGATCCGCAG
>NZMM01000081.1 GCA_002694585.1 Methanobacteriota archaeon | reverse complement strand
CCATTTGCCTCAACCCGACCTGAGCGCAGTCACCCCGGCGCTGTGTCAGTCGACTGCGGTGGGAAGCCACACCCGCAGCGCATTGCTCGGCGGCGCCGTGGGCGGGATGGTCGCGGAAATCGAAGGAAAGTGGGCCGCATTGCGCCAAGAAGTGCCAAATCTCGGACTCATCCTCACAGGAGGGGACGCGGCCCACTTGGAACTCCGAGGCATCCGCCCGAAATTCGCCGACGCTCATTTGACCCTGAAAGGGCATCATGCACTGCTTCAACACTTCCATGACGTCTCCTGACCTCCCTGCCCACGCCACTTTTGGACGAGCTTGTTCCCTGTGCGTGGTGATGCTCACATGGGCTGCAGCAGGGTTGGCTCAAGAAACAGATTTCAGCCCCTTCGCACGTTTTGGATTGGGCACTGCTCAAGGGACATTGACCCCGGCACTTGTCAGCATGGGCGGGGTCACTGGTCCGATTGAAGAGGGCTCCTCCATATTCCACCCCCCGACGGTCGACGTGCTCAAACCACGCGCACCCTAGTTCCGAAAGCGCCTGAGTGTTGATGGCATGGAACCGGTTCACCACCTCCTGTGGAGAAATTCCCTCCCGCTCCGCGCTGACCGTGATGGGGGTGCCATGCTCATCAGAGCCGGACACCATCAGCACTTTGCGCCCTTTGGCGCGTTCGTACCTGTATTGAATGTCAGGTGGGAGGTAGCAGCCGGCCACGTGACCAAGATGGAGCGGCCCGTTGGCATAGGGCCACGCCACACAGATCAACACGTGCTCGGAGGCATCCATCGGTCCGCGGCTCATGGCCACATCACTTAGGCCTTCTTGATGGAAGCACGCTCCGTCATGTTCATGAGCATTGAACCCCTGCATGAAACGTCTCTGACAGGGGCTCTCCACATCATGGTGCTCGAAGCGCTCGCGGCGGCCGGACCCGCCATCAACGCCACAGGGACGGGAGACGTCCGCCTGCTGACCTTCTATGTCGTCATCGCCTTGGGCATCTCCTTCCTTTGTTCGATCCTCGAGGCTGTCGTCCTCTCCGTCACGCAAACATGGGTGGCCGTGGAGAAAAACAACGGAAGCAAGACAGGCGAATTGTGGGCGGCCCTCAAGGAAGATGACGCGGTTGGGCCCCTGACCGCCATCCTCACGCTGAACACCATCTCTCACACCATGGGCGCTGCAGGCGTGGGCTCACAGGTGCAGCTCATCTACGGCGATGGGGCCCTGACGTTGGCATCCATTTTACTGACGTTGGCCATGCTGTTGCTTTCCGAAATTGTTCCCAAGACGATTGGAGCAGCGTATTGGAAGCAATTGGCCCGCCCGTGCGGGTCATTGTTGCGGATTGTGGTGTGGTCCATGACCGTGCTCATCGTGCCGATCCAGATCCTCAAACGCATTCTGCCAAAAGGCGAATTGAACCTGGTTTCTCGTGATGATGTCGCAGCACTGGCGGATCTGGGTGAGGAACGTGGCGTGCTCAACGAAGACGAGGAAGCCATCATCCACAACCTGCTACGGCTCAGAGACATCATGGTGAAGGACGTCATGACGCCCCGGACCGTGATGCAAACGGTCAATGCCGACGCAACGGTGTTGGAGGTGACCGAGTCCATGCCTGTGCTTCGGTTTTCACGCATGCCTGTCCTCGGGGAGGGCACGGACGACGTGCTCGGTCTCGTGCTCCGTGCTCGCATTTTGCGTGCGTCCTCCAACGACGAACACGGAGCGACCATGAACGATTTGATGCAACCCATCACCCGTATCCGTCTCGAGCAAAGCGTCGAGGAAGCCTTGGACCATTTCCTCGAATCGAAGCAACACTTCGCTTTGGTGACCAATGAATTCGGAGGCACCGAGGGTGCCGTCACGTTGGAGGACGTCTTTGAGACCTTGATCGGTGAGGAAATCGTGGACGAGTTGGATGAAGTGGAAGACATGCGTGAGTACGCACGAGAACAAGCCGCGCTCAGCAGTGAGGAATGAACGCCTTTGCCTCGAGCCACGCCATCATCGCGGCATCCCTTTCATGGTGAATCGAAGTCCCACTGTGCCGTAAGGTCGTCGAACGCCATACGTCGAGAAGATCATGAGGCATGCACGACCGAAGCGCATCGAGATGAACTGGTCCCAACCTGTGATCAGGGTCAGCCTGCATCACGAAGGTCGGAACCTTCGGTTTCCCCCATCTCGGGACATCGACGTCGGCGAGGTCGGTGATGGAAACGTTTGGATGCATGGCTTTCCATTCCTTCATCATCCGTCGAATCAGTCGTGCGCGAAAGCCTGGCAGCCAACGTGGCCAACCCAAATCCAACAAAATCTCCTCGAAAATGGGTGAATAGCGCGTCATCGGTGATTCGAGCAGCAGGGCTTCGACCCGGTCACCATGTCGGCCATGCAGCAACCGAAGGATGATGTACGCCCCGAGGGAGTGCCCGTGCAACAACAGCCTAGTCGGGGACATTCCTAGGGCGCCGGAAAAAAGACCGTCGAGGAGATCCTCAAGACATTCAAGGACGCAATGCGCCGTCCACGGGCCGTCGTACGTCGACGACCCATGACCCAACGATTCGAGAAGAATCACGTGGAATCCTGCTTCCGTAAGCGCTTGCGTGCGGTTACGGGCATGCGCGACCCCCGACGTCCATCCATGCACGGCGATAACGGTTGGTGCAGATGCTTGCCGCCTGTTGACGTGAAACCTGTACGGTGCACGCGGCCCCTCGCGAACCTGCGAAGGCCATTCTGCATCGTGCAGCGGGGGGGTAGACTTGGGCGGGCCTTGGAGAAGGCGCCTGGTCAAGGACTTGGCCAGCATCCGTCATGCAGCGTCTTCGTCGTTGCCTTCGTCGGCGGCATCTTCGGTGGCGTCAGCGTCGGAAGCAGGCGCCTCGGCTTCTGCCGCAGCCTGAGCGGCTTCCGCGGCCTTCGCTGCGCGCTTCTCTGCGGCTTTTTGCTCACGATCGGCTTGCCGTTGTGCAAAGCGGTCGCCCCAATCGCCCATGCTTTCGAGGCGGAGGGCCCAGCCCGTGTTGCCTTCGCTCGCGGTTGGTACGTGCTTGACCAAGTAAGCGGAGAAGGCGCGGTCGAACATGCCTTGATTCAGTTCACTGGCGCGCTTGAACTGACGGTCGATGATCATCAACGACATCATGACCACGCCAACGGCGAACCAAATGATGCCGTTTGTGTCGCCGTTACCGCCGAGTTCGCTCATGTTGAACATCACCAATGTGCCGCCAATCAGGAACAAGAAGCCAACCATGCTGTTGAGCACGGCGTGGATTTTGTTTGGTGGGTTTCCTGTGGCGCTGATGAACTTGGTTCGGGACACGAACTGGCCGACGTTGCGACCGAACCGGACTGGAATGATGAACACGTTCAGTGCATAGAGCGCCATCGCGCCGAGAATCGATGCCGAATTCGCCACAGTTGAATTGACGAAAATCACGACGAAGGCAGCACCGATCAACAGGCCGTAGTTGATGATGAAGTTCGCCAACGAACCCGTGAACCGGGCGGTGCCGGATGCAATCTCAAATTCACTTGGAAGGCCCTTCGGTCGGGCCTTGGGCTTCTTCGCTTTCTTGGCTTTGGCCGCCTTGGCCGGCTGTGCGACCGGTTGAGCCGCCACGGCTGCGACGGGCACGGCCGCAGGAGCGGCTGCTGGTGCAGCCACGGGAGCGGCTGCGGGGGCGGTTGGAGTTGTCGAGTTGGCCTTGTCAAGCAGTCCCATGGTGATCACGCTCAGCTGTATGTTGCGCCAATGCGGCTGTAAAGTGCAAAGTTCGGACTGGCCACGAAGGCGGAAATTGCCGATTCTGGCATGTCGCCCAGCAGGGCGTCAACCATGCTAAAGAAGGCCACCCGGTCCTCATGTGAAGCGGCAGCCGGGTTGGTTCCGACACGCTGGTACAGTGAAAACTCAGGGCTGGCCAAGAAAGCGGCGACCGCTTCCTCAGGCAAGTCAGTCCCGAGAAGATGATCGACCACGCCCACAAAGGACGGGAATTCGTCGTCCACCGGTTGGGCGACAGCTGCTTGCTCGACAGGAACGGCGGCGGCCACTGGCGCTGCTGCTGGAACGCCCCGCAACGCCCTGCGCTCTTCCATCAGAGCCCGGAGTTCGGGCCGCAGGGTTTCCAGGGTAGCGGCATCGCCGGACGCCTTGGCCGCCTCGTATTGAGGCTTGAGTTCGCGGAGACGGTTTTCGACTTGCGTCAAGCGGTCAAGGGGTTGGGCATCTTCCACGGTTTCTGCATCAAGAAGTTCGACCGTGGGCGCATCCCTGACTTCCGCAAGACGGTCGTCGTGCATCTGCTTTCGCAGCACGATGATTTCACGGTCCAGTTCATGCCCGAAACGATCGGCGTATCGGTCGAGAAGCGATCCGGCTTCTTTGTTCGTGAGACGGTCGATGTGACCGTACACCTGCTGAAGCGGCTTTTCCGTTCGCTTGGCCCACATTTCCGAGTAGGCATCTGCATCGGTGGGGGCGGGCTGAGGTGCTTCGGGGGGGGCAGGGAGATCCGGGAGCGGTGCCGATGGAGGGAGTTCAGGCAGTGGAGCCAAGTCCGGCAATGGCGCAGGAGGACCGCCCTCAAGTGATGGAAGAGGAGGCAAATCGGGGAGAGGTGGAGCAGCAGGAGCCTCGGCTGCAGCGGCCTTGCGTCGACGACGACCCATGGTGAACCCCGACCCTTCGTCGCACTGTGCCCCTTCAAGNTTCCTCACGCAGGGGTCGGATTCGGGTCAACCTTCACGCNACCTTTCGCGCCCAGCCCTTGAGGGAAAGGAAGACCTCTTCGGCTTCAGANACTTCAACGACATCACCGCTTGAGGCCTCGACTCTCCTCCCGTGGAGGCCAAACACGGCATCGTCAACGGTCATCTCCATCACACGATCGACGTCACGACTGAACACAACGGCTTCGCTCAAAGCATCGTACGCGTCCGGTTGTTCAGGATTCAGCCTCGAGAGCGGGAGCGTCGACACACGCATGCCGCACTTGCCGTGAAGGCTGGTCGGCCAACGGATTTGCCGTCGGGTATCGATNGTGACCACCTCATCGGTCTCGCCAGCAGCGCCAAGCACNATCGAAGCGTCNGTGGCCACCAGGTCGGCGAAGAGAATCTTCGGNCCGTCCTTGAGGACATTGAAATTCCCTTCNAGCAAACGTTCTGCCCGNCGTGGGTCCGAGAGCGTTTCAGCCAANTTCCGTATGGCTGCGACCGAATGTGGTCCTGAGGTNCGCCCTTCGTGNGCTCGCCGTCTNTGNACNCCGTCGTGGAGGCGCGCGATGTCNTCTTTGGTGGTTTCACCGCTGGTGATGCCCTGCAAGGTTTCGACGGTNGTCGCGACGCCGTCCCGCACACGACGGCTCCATCCTCGNGCNTCNGTGTCACGGTACATCCCAAACCGTCCAGCAACGTCAACGCCNTCTCCTCGAATGTGCGCCACAAGTTCCCGGCGTGCATCCGAGTCAAGGTGGACGAGGGTTGGATCCCTGTAATGCAAGTGAAAGCCACGGTGCCCAGAGAAGGTGACGTGAAGATGGTCCTCTTTGAAACCAAATTCTGGTTCCAAAAAGTCAGACCACAGGGTCCATGCTTGTTCCTGAATCATTTCGAGCATCCCCGGAAAGTCCCGGTCTGAGACGCCCGGAAGGTGGTCGCCATCCAGGTCGAAAATCAGGTCGGCCCCAAGCCATTGTTTGTCGGCCATCTTTGCCTCAAACGGCCTTTTCCAATACGCGGTTGAATAGAAACAGGAGTGCGTTGGTCGTNGGAGCAGAAACGAGCGGACATCCTCCATTTTTGAGAACGATTGNTGCCGAAGNGGAGCGCCTTCACCNAACGGNATGAACATCCATTCCCTNCGGGACAAGCGGGGTGGTTGCCAAAGCTCAGCGCTNCGGTAGTAGCTGCTGAAACGATGCGCGACCCGCGCCCAGCCTTCCATCGTGCATCATGCGGTGACGACACCGCTTGAACCCATGCCTCAGCGGGCGTAGAAGCGCTCCACGGTTTCACCGACCACCGTTGAGGTGTCGGCACCGGTGGCTTCGACGTAGCACGGCCAGCAGACGTAGTTGTTGTTGAGCNCCATCGCAGCACCGAAGGTCATGCGCTTGTTGCACATGCTGCATCGAGGACCAATTTCGCCGTTCGGGGCCTGCGCCAAGCGGACGTGATCGTGGGGCATGTTGGGTCCTCCATGTGCTGCTGAGTAACGCGGGTTTTGAGGCTTCGGTCAGGGNTTCTCCCATTCAGCCCGTTCGCACCAATCGAGCAAATCGAGTGCAACCTCGCAGGATTCCGAAATCTCAGGCGCAGGGTGATCGAGAAAGCGCTGTAAAACAGAACGAGAACGTGCGTCGCCAATTGCACCCATGGCTTCTGCCGCCTCATGGCGGACCATCACGTGCTCATCCTCGTCCGCCAACCGCTCCCAGAGCGTGGGGAGCGCACGCGGGTTTTGCATCTGGCCGAGCACGTACGCCAATTCGTGACGCAACAGGGCGCTGTTGGAAGAAAAGGCAGCGCAGAGCGCATCAACTGCCGCGTCGGAGCCGTCGTTCCGCAACGCGAACACGGCCCGCATACGTTGGAACATCCGCGCTTGCTCATCCTGCAGGACAACGTGATGCTTCCCGTTGGTGGCTGGCGGCGCGGGGTCAACTGAACCGAATTCACTGACCTCAGGCGTGGCGTTGGTCACTTTCATTCCTCCACGGCACCGATAAANGACATCGCTTTGACATCGAAATCAGAATCGACCATACCCGCCTCGATCCCTTCGCTGAGGAACCTACGAATCGACGCCCGGCCTTCCGGCTTGTAGTCGATGGTGCGGTCGTTCACGTACATGCCCACGAAAGCTTCGTTCGTGTCATCGTCGATGCCACGTCCCCATGCCTTCGCGAACTCAAGTGCCGCCTCTGGGGCGCGGATGGCGTGTTCAATGGACATCTTGGTGTATCGCGTGATGTCCTCCATCACCTGCTGACCAAGATCGCGCCGGACCACGTTGCCACCGAGCGGCATCGGCCAGCCGCCCGTGCGTTCGTTCCACCACACACCNAGGTCGATGATGACGTTGAGTTCGTGGTCTTTGTAGGTCAGCTGACCCTCATGGATGATGAGACCAGAGACGTAGCGACCTTCGATTACACCGGGCATGATTTCGTCAAAAGGCACGACTTCGATGGGAACGTCTCCCCACGCCAGTCGAAGACCGAGGTAAGCGCTCGTTTTGAGGCCAGGAACGGCGATGGGCGATGCACGTGCTTCTTCCTCCGTCACGCCAGGTTTTGCGATGATCATCGGGCCGTAGCCCTCACCCATGGAGGCTCCACAATTCATGAGGGCATAGCGGTCGGCGATGTCGGGGAACGCGTGAATGGAAACGGCTGAGACCTCAAGTTCGCTGTTCATGGCCCGGTGGTTCAGGGTCTCGATGTCTTGGAGTTCATGCACGAACACATAACCAGGGGTTGGGAAAGCCCCGGTGGTCAGGGCATGAAACATGAACGCGTCATCGGGGTCGGGAGAGTGCCCGATGCGAACAATCTTCTCGCCGGCATCGTTTGTCGGCAGGTCTGCGGTCATGAGCATGGCTCCGACCCGCACTTCAAGAAGCCACCTCTCACGCCAACGGCGCAACCGTCTCCCACGCCCAGCGAGGGCGGGCTGTAAGGCCACATGCGCGTTCGAGGAAAGCGTGCAGACCGTGGTGGTCTTCTGGAGCGAGGCGATTGAAGACTTCCCCGAAGTAGCGNTCGAGACGATCCATGGGGAGTCCCGTGTGCTCGTGGGCCCGCTGCAGGACGGCCGTTCGAGCCGANGCCACGGTTTCGAAGGCAACCAAACGGTCCAGCAGGGCTTCGTGGGCTTCGCGGACGAGCTCAGGTGGCGTATCGGCCCGCGCGACAAAGACGCCGAAGACCATGGGGTGACCCGTGCGCTCCACCCATGCCTGGCTCAAGTCCATTTGAACGAGATTAGGATGCAAGGCTGCGCCGTCGAGGGCGCGGTCTCCGATGACCAATGCACCGTCGGCCACCTCGAGCATCCCGTCGAGGTCAGGCCCCATGTGGGTGTAGGTCACGTCAAGTTCGTGCTCTGCGACCAACCAGCGCAAAAGCGCGACAGACGAAGCAGAGTCTGTAGGTACTGCGATGGATTGCATGGTTTCCAGTGGTCCGTCACCAAACAAAATGACGCTGCCGACTTCGCCTGCCGAACTGATGCCGACGTCAGGCACCAACACCAGTTCATCGTGGTGCTTTGCATAGTCTGCCGCAGGGATGGGTGCAAGAACGCAGTCCCGGCGAAGCACGTGCCCGGTCAACCATGACGGTGGTGCAGCAAGGACGGACCANGAGGGNTCTAGCCCGGTAAAGAGCGGATCGCAATTGATGAAGGCCACNCGACCGATGGTTCGCGTCCANGTCGTCATCGTATCACCTCANTCANTGGCCATCTTCAGACCNCGNCGCTTNGGCANCGGAGGCGCCACATAACGCGTGAAGGACGTGTAGTCTGAATTTCGCTCCCAAGCCTCTGCTCCGGCGTCGTTGATGAGACGGGCCATTTGNCGNCGATCAGCGTCCAACGGNGCAGTGGAACCGGCGAGGTGCATGATGGATTCTTTGTGGACGGTACCGTCAATGTCGTCTGCGCCGAACCGGAGCGCCAGTTCGCCAAGACCGTCGCCCACGTTCATTCGGTAGGCCTTGATGTGCGGAATGCTGTCNAGCATCAGACGCGANACNGCNATCGTACGTAGGACCTCAGCACCCGTTGCAAGTTGTGCCTCTGGCAAGCGGGTGTCGTCAGGCAGGAAGGGGTAGGGCACGAAGCACTGGAAGCCTCCGGTCTGGTCGGCCACGTCACGAAGGCGTAGCATGTGGACCACACGTTGCTCGAGGCTTTCGACCGTCCCGAAAAGCATCGTGCAGTTGCTGACATGGCCCAGTTCGTGCACCGTGGTGTGGATGTCAAGGTANTCCTGGCTGCTTTCTTTGCCGTTGCAAATGATCGCTCGGACCTCATCGTCGAGGATTTCAGCACCGCCGCCGGGGAGTTGATCCAAACCCGCATCGAAAAGGCGCTGGAGCGTGTCCTTGACCGAGAGGTTCGATTGCTGAGCTAAGTGCTTGACCTCAACGGCTGTGAGCGCCTTGATTGAGACGTGCGGGTACGCTGCTTTGGCGGCGGAAAACATCGCTTCGTACGTGGTCACGTCCCAATNGGGGTGCAAACCGCCGACGGAGTGGACCTCCGTCACGTGGTCCGCATACCGCCCGAGGTCTTCGACGTAGGCTTCCGTGCTGAAAGCATACGCATCATCCTGCCGTTTTGAACGACGAAACGCGCAAAACCTGCACGCAAGGGCACACACGTTGGTAGGGTTGATGTGGACGTTGTGGTTGAAGAAGGCCCTGTTTTCAAAGCGGGCCTCTTTGGCCAAATGAGCCAAGCGGCCGAGCTCTGCGAGATCGGGATGATGATAGAGGAGAAGACCGTCTTCGAGGCTGAGTCTCCCTCCAGACGACAGGCGCTCGACAACCGTGGCAAGGCCATCGCTCCACGTGGTTTGAGCCAGCGCATCCTGGAAGCGCCGCGCCCAGTCGGGGTGTGCGCCAGCGGAACGATGCTCCGCACGGACGTCCGCCATGCGATTTTCTCCGGCCCGGAACCTTTCAAGGTGGTGTTTACGCCACGTCGGCCTTGGTCAAGGCCAATCGAACGATCTTCCTGAATTCGTCCATCACCAGCACCGTTGATGCCACCAACACAACAACGAGCCAATCGCTCGATTCGAGGGTCGTGGTCTTGAGCAAATCGCCCACGACAACATCGCCAAAGGGTAATCCAATGTCCGCGCCCTGGACGAAGAACAAGAGGAGGCCCATGGACATCATCACGGCGATGTTGATGGCACGGTTCGAGAAGATGCCGAGATCGAACACCACCGATCGATTACCTGAACGGCAATTGACGACGTTGAACAACTGATAGACGATGAACACAGAGAAAGCCATGGTTCGGGATTGGCGCAACTCTTGATTCCAAGCGTCGAAGAGTGGCCCTTCACCGGCCTCCTCCTGTTCGAGGCACGTCGCAACATCAAAGTCTGCGCCCATGCCTTGGCATGGTCCTGTGATGACTTCACCGCCAGCCAATCCAAAGACGATCATGGTCCCCGTNACCATGACGGCACCNAGGAACAANATGAGGGAAATGTCCTGAACGTTNGGAAGCGGCTCTCCGACCGGGCGAGGGGGTCTGTCCATGACCTCGCCGTGTTTCTTTTCCATGCCCAAGGCNACCGCAGGCGGACCGTCCATCAGGATNTTGATGACNAGGATTTGCGTCGCNGTAAGGGGAATCTCCCAACCCAGGATCAGGGTGCTGACAAAGAGGAGCAGCACGGCGGCGACGTTGGTTGAAATCTGATAGCGAACGAAGTTTCTGATGTTGGAGTAAATTTTCCTGCCTTCCTCNACCGCTTCNACGATGTTGGCGAAGTTNTCGTCCTGCAGGATCATGTCCGAGGCGTCCTTGGCCACGTCNGTNCCGGCAATGCCCATGGCCACACCGATGTTGGCTTGGGCAAGCGCGGGTGCATCGTTCACACCATCGCCGGTCATTGCGACCACGTGACCCTTCTCTTGGAGCGCGGTCACAATGCGCATTTTGTCCATCGGGGTGACGCGNGAGTAAATGCTCGCCCCTTCGACGCNGTGGCGCAGTTCTTCCTCGTCCATGTCTCGGAGTTCACGGCCACCGATGCTGGAGCCGTCGTCGCAACCNAGNTCGCTNGCGATGGCTTCAGCGGTAGCTTGCTGATCACCGGTGATCATCTTCACNTCGATACCTGCGCGGTGGCAACGCGCAATGGCATCNGCGACNTCTGCGCGGGGCGGATCGATGATNCCCACTGACCCGAGGAGCACCAAGTCATGTTCCAAAGATTGCTCGGGATCCAACGCCTCATCGTCCGACAACTTCCTCGCGGCGAAGGTGATGACGCGCATGGCCCGGTCCGCCAAGGCGCCCACTCGGTTACGGTAGCCAACGGCTTCCTCTTCGCCGAAGGCGACCGCATCGTTGCTGTGGAAGCGATGGCTGCACAACGGGAGCACGGAGGAAGTCGCTCCCTTGACGAAGAGCCAGCGTTCGCCTTCGTATTCGTGNACGGTGGACATGCGCTTGCGAACGCTGTCGAAGACCTGCTCATGCAGACGAGGATGGAGCGAGGCGAACTTGGTCACGTCACCGTTCAACTTCCANCCTGCCACGGCACAAGCCGCGTCGGTCGGGTCCCCGATGGCTGACCACACGCCATCTGATTCCTGCACCACAGCATTGTGTGAGAGTGAGAGGCCCGCGGCGAGCAACCTGAACGGCTTCTCACGTTGGAGGGAAGCCATCGCTTCCTCTCCGAGAATTTCACCGTTTGACTCAAGCGAGCCTGAGGGTTTGTACCCTTCACCGCCGACGTCGTACGTCGCGTCATAGGTGGCCAAGGCCTTCACGGTCATCTGATTCGTGGTCAACGTCCCTGTTTTGTCCGAGCANATGACCGTGGTTGAACCAAGGGTTTCGACGGCTTTCATNTGACGNATGATGGCGCGGTGACGGGCCATGTTNCGCATNCCAAGCGAGAGGGTGATGACGAGGATGATGGGCAGCCCTTCTGGGACAATGGCCACGAAGATAGCAATGGCGACAATGAACTGGTCGACCACGACTGAGAACAAATCGCTCTGCCCGTCGATGATCGCCTTGCCGAGTTCTACACCGACGATAACGACGGCCACCAGCAATGCGATGAAGCCAAGGAATCGACCGAGGGATTCCAACTTTAATTCGAGCGGCGTCTTCGGAGGCTCTGCCTCCTGGATATCGGATGCGATATGACCCAGTTGGGTGTTCATACCGATGGCGACCACCATTCCATGACCGCGCCCGGTGGACACCGTGGTGCCCATGTAGGCCATGTTGTCGCGCTCNGCGAGCAGCAAATCTTCNGCGAGGGCATCTGCGGTCTTCTTCCGTGGGATGGATTCNCCCGTGAGCGCNGATTCATCCACCGTGAACTGCATGATCGACATNAGGCGAACGTCTGCCGGAATTTTCTGACCTTCNTCGAGTCGAACAACGTCACCGGGCAGCAGCATGTCCGCAGGTATTTCGATGTCCTTGCCGCCTCGGACCACAACACATTGGCTGATGGCGCTGGATTTGAGCCGCTCAACCGCCTCCTCGGCTTTCCCTTCCTGCCAGAAGCCAAATGCGGCATTGGCGGTGAGCACGATGAAGATGAAAATCGCATCACCTGGTTTATCCGGGTGAAGTGCCAGGGCGAGCAACGCCGCACCGATCAGGAGAAAATTCAGCGGGTCGTTGTACTGGTTCAGAAAGCGGAGCCATGCAGGGTCACGAGATTGAGACGTCAATCGATTGAAGCCGTGNCGTTCGCGCAAGTCGAAGACCTGTGCGTCAGTGAGNCCATCCGGGCTGGATTCCAGCTGGTTNACAACATGGTCCGTGTCGATGGCATGCCAAGGGATGCCGTCCCCCCGTTCCATCTGGTCAGGAAGACCCATGTTATCNAGCCACGAAACGTCCATCCAATGAAGGTGATGGTCCACTTCCACGCCGATGCTTTGACGAAGAAAGGTGAGTTCGNAGNGGTGTGAGCGCCACGGAGGACCCCTTCATCTCTCCTGACGTGACCGTCCCAGAACTCACCGTTCGTGTGCTCGGTGTTGGGATTGTGCTCGGCGTTCTGATGACCGCCGCAAACGCGTATCTTGGATTGTATGCGGGGATGACCGTCTCAGCCAGCATCCCTGCAGCCGTGATGTCGATGATCATCCTCCGGCTGATGTTCANCGACGTCAGCATTCTGGAAAACAACAGCGTGCAAACCATGGCCAGCGCGGGTGAAAGCCTCGCAGCTGGCGTGATTTTCACCGTTCCAGCCTTCCTCGTCGTCGGCCTTTGGACGGACATCAATTGGGGAATCACGCTNGCGATTGCCTTGTTGGGTGGATGGCTGGGTACCATGTTCACNATCGCTTTGCGTCGNTTGTTCATCGTCGAAGAAGCCCTGCCGTACCCAGAAGGCGTGGCATGCAGNGAAGTGTTGGTCGCGGGTGAAGAAGGAGGCGACGGCATGGTCGCCATCCTGTATGCCCTTGGTATCGGCGCCCTGTACGGCTTTGTTGTCAAAGTCATGGCCGCTGTGCACCACGCCGTTGAAGGGGCGGTCGAATTCCTTGGCACTCGGTTGTATGCGGGTGCTGACCTCTCCGTCGCGCTCTTTTCTGTTGGTTTCATCGTCGGCCTTCGTATCGCGTCGTTCATTTTCCTCGGGGGTGTCATCGGATTCGGTATCCTCACGCCAATCTACGGCTTTGTCCACGGTTGGCCAGAAGGCGATCTGGCCGCTNGTTTCACGGCNNTCTTCCTGGGTCAAATCCGTTACATCGGCGTCGGGGCCATGGTGGTCGGTGGTGTCCACACCCTCTGGACGATGCGGAAGACCATCATCGATGGATTGTCTGGCGCGTTCAAGACCGCCGATGGAGAAGCCGAGCGCTTGCTTCGAACGGAGCAGGACATCCCCTTGCGCTATGTGGCCATGGTGGTTGCGGGCTTGGTGGTGCTGACGTTCCTGTTTTACTGGAGCACGACGGGGTCCCTCGTGCTCGCGCTTGCCGGAGCGCTTTTCCTCGCCCTTGTTGCCTTCTTCTTCAGTGCGGTTGCTGGCTACATTGCCGGCGTGGTTGGTTCATCGAATTCACCGGTGTCTGGCATGACCATCGCCACCATGCTGTTCACNGTCCTCCTCGTCTGGGTGGTGGGCGACCTCATCCTGAACCTGGCCACNGAGGANCTCATCCTCGCCACGCTGCTCATCGCTGCGGTGGTCGCGTCCTCAAGCGCGATTGCAGGNGANGTCATGCAGGACCTGAAGACAGGAAACATGGTGGGCGCGACGCCTTGGCGCCAGCAAACGGCCGAAGTGGTTGGCGTGACCGTCGGTGCGCTTGTCATCGGACCTGTGCTGAGTCTCCTCCACAACGCCTTCCGTATTTCCCCCTCAGCGTGCCTTGACAACCCCTTGCCCAGCGACCCCACCTGCTCACGTGCCTTGTTCGCACCACAAGCAGAACTCATCGGCGCCATCGCCGAAGGCGCCTTCGGTGGTTCGATCAACATTCAGATGGTCATGCTCGGTGTGTTGTTTGCGATCGCTCTGATTCGACTCAAAATGCCCGTGATGTCCGTGGCCATCGGGCTCTACCTCCCGTTGAAACTGTCCGTGCCCATCATGCTNGGCGGCATCATTGCGGCCACGATGGGAGCGGTCATCGTCAAGCGCATNGATGGAGACATAACGGATNNACCGTCCGAGGAAGCGACAAAAACCGTAGACGCGATGCAGGCACGCGGTGTTCTNATTGGCGCGGGTTACATCGCTGGGGAATCGCTCCTCGGGGTGCTTCTGGCCGTGCTCATCGTCCTCGATGTGGATTTGTCAGCCATGTTNGGCATCACGGCCCTCGGCGACCTTCCCTCGCTCCTGTTCTTNTTCTGGTTCGTTGCGGTGTTCGTTGCCTTGGTGGCTCAAACCATGCCCAAAGGCATCACGCCAGGGATGGTGATTGGTGTCATGACAAACGCAGTACGGCGGGTCGTTGGACGCTTGATTCCAAAGGCACTGCAGGCAGCAGAGCCCTGATGTCGAATGTGAAAGGATGAAAGGCCCACTTCAGAGCATTCAACATCATGGCCGCGGACATTGAACATCTCGAAGAGCAAGCCCGTCGCTGCCGCGTCGAGATCGTGAAGATGGTTCACCGNGCTCAAGCGGGACACCCTGGTGGGTCCCTCTCAGAAATTGACCTGCTCGTCGCCCTCTACGGTGGCATCCTTAACGTGCGACCCGATGACCCTGATTGGTCAGACCGAGACCGTTTCATCCTCTCGAAAGGTCATGCATCACCGGGAATGTACGCCATCTTGGCTGAGCATGGTTTCATTTCACACGCCGATCTTGAGACCTACCGCGTCAAAGGCGGCGTCTGCCAAGGTCACGTGGACATGAAGTGGTGCCCTGGGGTCGACTTTTCGGCTGGCTCCCTCGGGATGGGACTTTCCTTTGGGCTCGGTTGCGCGCTTGCGGCTCGCCTCGACGGCTCGGACCGACAAGCGTGGGTGATGCTCGGTGACGGTGAAGTGCAGGAAGGCAGCGTCTGGGAAGCCGCGATGGCGGCAAAGCACCACAACGTCAGCAACCTCAAGGCGATCGTGGACGTCAACCGCATTCAGAACGACGACTTCTGCGTCGAGCAAATGNAAGTCCACGATTTNGAANCCATGTGGGCCTCATTTGGCTGGCAGGTCTTCAGCGTGGANGGGCACGACATGAGCGCCGTCGTTGGTGCCTTAATGGCCGTCGCATCGCACGACAAAGGCCCTGCTGTGCTCCTCGCGCACACCGTCAAGGGCAAAGGCGTCTCGTACATGGAGGACAACCCGTCCTTCCATGGTGCGGCCCCCAACGACGAGCAATTTGCTCAAGCGATGGTTGAACTCGGGGAGGTGGCCGCTTGACGCGAATGGCTGCGACGCGGGACGGCTACGGTGCTGCTCTGATGGAGCTCGCAGGCAACGGCACGGTGGTCGTCCTCGAAGCNGACNTNGGNAAGTCCACCAAATCTCAACTCTTCCGCAAAGCCCACCCCGAGCGGACCATCTCGTGCGGGATTGGNGAGCAGAACATGCTGCTGACCGCAGCNGGACTGGCGTCGTCTGGGTACGTCCCNTTTGCCAGCACCTTTGCCATCTTCACGGAGCGNGCCTTTGAACAGATGCGAAACGGCGTGGCTCGACCAAACCTTGCGGTNCACCTNTGCGGTTCGCACGGTGGAACCCACACCGGTACNGACGGTTCGTCGGCACAATCCATCGAAGATCTGGCCATCTACCGAACCTTGCCAAACGTCACCGTCATGCATCCCGCGGACGACGTGTCGACGAAACTCCTNACGAAGCAACTGGTCAGTCACGGGAAGCCGTCCTACACCCGCACGGCGCGCAACAAGACNCCGGTGCTGTACGACGGCCGAGAGGACGAGGTCCAGATCGGCCGAGGCATCGTTCACGGCGACGGGAAGGACGTCACCATCGTGGCTTGCGGGGTGATGGTCTCACGATCGCTCGAGGCGGCCGANCTTCTTCGCGCGGACGGNATNGGAGCGACCGTGGTGGACATGCACACGCTGAAGCCGCTGGACACCGATCTCCTCGACCGTCTTGCAGCGAGCACCGGATGCATGGTGACCGCTGAGGANCATTCGATCATCGGCGGCCTCGGCGGTGCGGTGGCAGANCACCTCATCTCATCGCGACCGGTTCCTCTCGAGCGGGTTGGTGTTCAGGACCGCTTCGGTGAATCGGCCCAGGCCGAGGAGATGTTGGAGATGATGGGCCTGACCGCCCCTGACGTTGCAGCCGCAGCTCACCGCGCCATTAGCCGAAAGTGAGACCCCCCAAGATTCAAGGAACGTCCTCAGCGCCTTGTGCGCATGGAGTTCTTCCTGGACACGGCCGACGTTGATGAGATTCGAGAGATTGCCGCGTGGGGCATCCTTGACGGTGTGACCACCAACCCTTCGCTCATCAAGAAGAGCGGTCGGGACTTCCGAGAAGTCGTCCGCGAAATCGCGGGCATTTGCTCNGGACCGATTTCAGCGGAAGTCACCGCGATGGACACCGCCGGAATGGTCGANCANGGCAGGGCGCTGAAGGCGGAACTCCCCGAGAACGTCATCATCAAAATTCCGTGCACGCCGGAAGGTCTGGCGGCGACCAAGATCCTGACTGAGGACGGCATCAAGACCAACGTGACGCTCATCTTCTCGGCTTCACAAGCGCTGATGGCCGCAAAGGCAGGCGCGACCTACGTGTCGCCTTTCATCGGTCGAATCGATGACACGGGCCATGACGGCATGGAGCTCATCGCTGAAATCATGAACACCTGGGCGAACTACGATCTTGACACAAAGGTCCTCGCTGCCTCGGTGCGTCACCCCACGCACGTGCTTCAATGCATCCAACTGGGCGCACACACGGCCACCATGCCGGCCAAGACCTTCCGCCAACTGATGAGCCACCCGCTCACGGACCGTGGTTTGGAAGGCTTCATGCGCGACTGGGCTGAGGTTGAAGCCAAAGGCAACGCGTGATTGAACGTGGGAGCCTTCATCAAGGAGGCATCCGACGCCGGACCGGTGACCGCATGAGCCTGCCGGACGACCAACTCCGCCGTCTGCTCGACGGCGAGATTGACGCCGGAGAGTTGGCGGGCGACCGCGTGATGGCCAGCATCGCCGACCGTGTGTTCGGCGTCAAGGTCGACCCCGCCGTCCGTCCCGTCAAGCCTCGTGACGCGGCCGCCATGGGACAAGAATCCGGAGCACCAGCGGCCGCCCAACCCGAAATGTTGGTCGAGATCATTCCTGGTGGCGGCGCACCCCTGCCTGCATTGGATGCACCTCCTGCAGCTGTCATCCCACCGATGGAGACGCCCAACGCGGTCAAGCGCCGTCGGAAGGGGTTGATCCTCATCGGAATGCTCGGCTTGGCTGCAGCCCTCGTGAACGTCTTCTTGGGAATGGGCCAATTCATTCCAACCTGCGACCCATCGGTTCACATCACATGTGGAGAATCGCTCAAACTCAACTGGCTCGACGCCTACCGCACCGCAGAACACATCGCATGGGGACCCGTTGGTGTCTGGGGCATTCCTGACATGGTGGCGACCGGCGCGAGCGCGTTGCTCATGCTCTTCGGATTCCGGAAGCGCTGAAGCCGTCATCTTGATGGCTGCCACCGCTGGCCATGCATCATGGGCAAGAAGGTCGCCAAGGCCAACCGGGGGATTCCTTCCAAGGCTGAGGCCTTCACAGAATGGTACCCCTTCATCGTCGAAGCGGCTGAATTGGTCGACAAGCGTTACCCGATCAAGGGCATGGATGTGTGGCGCCCGTACGGTTGGAAGACCATGCGTCTCATCGACCAGCTGACCCACGCAGAAATGGAACGCACGGACCACGATGAGGTCAACTTCCCGCTCTTGATTCCAGAAGTTCTGCTCGAAAAGGAAAACGCGCTTGTGGCACGACTGAAGCGTGCTCGCGAAGAAGGCGTGGACCCCGACGAACTGCGCGATGAGGAAGAAGAGGCCGGCTTCAAGAAGGAAGTCTACTGGGTTAAGCACGCAGGTGAAAACGAACTCGATGTGCCCATGTTCCTGCGCCCGACCTCTGAGACGGCCATGTACACCATGTTCCCCCTGTGGATCCGGTCCCACGCTGACTTACCGTTGAAAGTGTACCAGATGGTCAACACCTTCCGTTACGAAACCAAACAGACACGTTCCTTCATCCGGGTGCGTGAAATCCACTTCTTTGAAGCGCACACGGCACACATCGACGAGGACGACGCTTCACGGCAAATCGAGCAGGATTTGGACATCGTCGATCGGCTCATGCACCACCTCTGCCTGCCTGTCCTCAAAGCAAAGCGACCGGTCTGGGACACCTTCCCTGGGGCGTGGTACACCATTGGCATCGACGCCATCATGCCCAACGGGCGAACGCTTCAGGTGGCTTCGTGCCACCACTACCGTGACCAGTGGGCCAAAGCCTTCGACATCACGTACGAGACGAAAGACGCCACACAAGCTCACGTGCATCAGACCACATACGGGATGTCCGAGCGCCTTCTTGGCGCCGTGGTCGGCATGCACGGGGACGATTCAGGGCTGATCATGCCACCTGCCATCGCACCGATTCAAGTCGTCATCTGTCCCTTGGTGCGTAAGAACGCCACCGTGGACACGGTGGCGGTGGCTCACGATGTGGCCGAGCGGTTGCGACATGCCGGGTACCGCGTCAAGGTGGACGACCGAGACTTGCACCCCGGTCAGAAGTACTACGATTGGGAAATCAAGGGCGTCCCGCTTCGGCTCGAAGTTGGGCCCCGCGACGTGGAGCAGGGCAGTGTCTTTGCTGCACGCCGCACGGGGGGCAAAGCACCAATTTCAATGGACGAACTCGAGGAAGGCGTTCGCACCACCCTCGACGATATCGCACAGGAGCTACGAAAGCGAGCTTACGCCCACGTGGACGACGTCGTGAAGCCCCTCCCTGCGTGGGGCGAGAACGGCCTTGAATCCCCCGTTGAGGAAGGTCGCATCTACGAGTTGGCCTTCAACGGCAGCGACGCGGATGCTGAAAGGCTTGAGCGCGCCACGGGCATGGGCTTCCTCGGCGACGCCACAGAGCCCTATGCGGAACCGCGCCCGTGCCATGCAACGGGTGAGCCCACCACGCGACGCGTCCTGATGTCAAGGTCCTACTGAACCACCTCGATGGTCGGCCAAGGCTTACATGGTGCGTTCACG
>NZMM01000080.1 GCA_002694585.1 Methanobacteriota archaeon | reverse complement strand
GCTTGCCTTGAGTTCGCGGCCTCGAGCCGAGCACGCGGTCAAGCACCGGGCCAACGCCTAACATCCACACGGCGCCCATCGCCGTGGCCGGTCCGCCCAGCAAGTTGCCGGCGATGACCACACCCGGGTTGATGAGCCCCAGCAGGTGCGGAGCAAAGGGGGTTAGGCGCTCACCCATGCATATACCACGTCCAGTGCAGATTCAAGCCTTGTTCCCGAGCCTTCAGACGATTTCACGCCTCATCCAGCTCAGGTTCTCCCTTGCGGGGGATGAGCACGGCCACCACGCATGCGAGGGTGAGCGTCTCGACCAATCCAAAGGGAACAGGCATCGATTCAAGCACCATGTCGTCCTTGCCGTCAGCGCCTGCATTACCGCTGTGCTGCGGCATGGGAGCATAGTCGTCTTCCATGATCATGAACCAATCCAAATCTCGCGGCAGGTCCTCGGTCAATGGCTCGTGCCCGTCCACGTCAACGAGGTAATCGTCTTCAATGCGGATGCCGAACCAGTCTTCGATGTAGATGCCAGGCTCGATGGTGATGGCGTCGATGGGCGAGAGGGGTTCGTTGTTGAAATTCAGGCCAAACAGCGGTTCATCGAATCCGCTGGAAAGAAGGGGCGGTTCGTGCACGCAAACGCCGAAGCCATGCCCGAGGCTGTGAATGAAATACTCGCCAAACCCTTGTTCCTCGATATGCGTGCGTGCCACGTCGTCCAGCACCCACGCCGGCGTTCCCGATTCAATCAAGGGAAAGGTCAGGTTTTGGGCGTCGTGCACCGCCATGTAGGCCTTGATGATGGTCTCGTTGTCTGTGCCGCCGACGACGTAAGATCGCGTCACGTCGCTGACCCAGTCTTGCACCCGCGCACCCAGGTCCACCACAACCACATCGCCTGGCTGCACGATGCGCGGCCCCGCACCGTGGTGCTCCGGATCGCCGTGCGGGATGGCGCCGTTGGGTCCGCTGGCCACAATCGTCTCGAAACTTGGCCAAATCGGATTGGAACCGTTTCGAATCATCGCGCGATCAATTTCCTCGGCGATTTCCGCTTCGGTGAATTCCTCCCCCATCAACACACGCCAAAGCATCCATCGCGCCGTTTCTTGACCGAATTCTGCAATGGTCGTCGCCTCTCGAATGGCCGCGTCCTTCGCAGGACTGAGCCCTTCTGGTGAGGGTGCCTCACCGTCCACAAGACGCGCCACCTCGGTTTCGCATGCTGATGCGGCCGGGGCGAGCAGCAGCATGAGGAGGACCCCCATCGGCAGCACGCGGCGCATGCCTTTCGCTGGACCCCCCTGCTCATCAAATCGACGCAGGCCCCTGAGTGCGAATCATTGAAGACGGCCGCGCGAGGGTTCACCCTCATGGCGGCCAAGCCTCCTGCGAAGAAGAAAGGGCGACGACGACGCAAGATGCGTTTGACGCTCAAGCAGAAGAAGATGGACACCGCGTCAGATTCCTACACCGACAGCCTTGGCTGGTCGACCGCGGTGGGCCGAACCCTCGACGACGCGCCCAAGGTCGCGGAACCCGAGTTCATCAACGTCCAGTGCGAAATGTGCGGCTCGATGATGAAGGCGCGCAAGCCCCGCAAGACCCGGTACACCATCACGTGCGATTACGAGGCCTGCGGCCACACCATGGACTTCAGCTGAGGGCGAAACATGCGGGCCTTGCTCGCGATGTTGCTGGTTGCGTTGATGCTCTCCCCAGGTTGCGTCACTCCCGACGAGGACAGGATGATCCTCGCCACCACCACCTCGATGCGCGATTCGGGACTTCTCGATGTGCTTCTTCCCGCCTTCACCAACGCCACTGGGTACGACGTCGACGTGGTCGCGGTTGGAACAGGGGCGGCGCTGAACCTTGGACGAAGTGGGGACGCGGACGTGCTCATCGTCCATGCTCCCGAAGCGGAAGCAACCTTCCTTGAGGAAGGCCACGGCACGTCGCGTACGATTTTCGCGTGGAACACCTTCGTGCTCCTGACCCCCGAGCCCATGAACGGAACGCTGTTCGACGTCCTGGACACCGTGGTGGAGGAGGAACGGTGCTTTGTCTCTCGCGGGGATGCATCAGGGACGCACATGAAGGAACAAGCCCTGTGGAGAGCATGGTCTCAGGATGGGCGGGGCGACGTGATCGAAGACGATTCAGGCGTCCATCCCGAGGGCGATTGGTTCCTTTCCATCGGACAAGGCATGGGCGCCGCCATCACGATGGCCGATGAAAAGCGATGCGTTACGCTCAGCGATTTGGGCACGGCCTTGTTCCGTGCGGACACGGTAACGTTGGAGCTCCAACGCTATGATGACGAGGTCATGCTCAACCCGTACAGCATCATTCCTCTCGAGGGTCCACATGCCGATCAAGCCGAGGCGCTTCGTGCGTTTTTGATGGATGAAGCCAGCACGCTCATCGAGGCGCACACGGTGTCTGGTGAACCGATGTTTACGCCAGGTCAGCCCTGAACTTCTCCAAGCATCATGGCCGCCATCTCACTGTCCTCATGGACGGAGCGGCCAGCGGCCAGCAGCAGGCGACGGTCAGCCAGCCTGCGGGCTTGAGCGAGATCGTGGGTGGCCAAAACCACCACCGCACCCTCCTTCGCAACCCTGCGGACCACCTCTTCCACGACGAGGGTGGTGGAGAGATCCAGGCCTGAGGTGAATTCATCGAGGATGAGTGCCGAGGGCTGCAAGGCGAGGGCGCGGGCAAGGCTGACCCGCTGACGCTCACCACCGGACAGCACAGCCGCTTGGCGCATGGCCACGTCAACCAACCCCACATCTTCCAACAGGCCGAGCCGTGCCGGATCGACCAATTCGATTTCGGCCACCGCATGCGAGGTAAGCATCACGGGGTTCTGGGCCACGCGACCGACACCTCCTGGACCCCGCTTGACGGGCAATCCATCGACGTCCGGTAACAGCCCCGCCATGGCTCGGGGCAGCGTTGATTTTCCCGCACCCGAGGCACCCATGACAACCAAGATTTCACCGCCTCGGACTTCAATGGCCTCAAGATCCAGCACGTTGACGCCGTCTCGCTCGACGTTGATCGTGGCCCACGCGTGTCCTTGGTGCGCAACGGCCAGGGACCCGGGGGTCTCAGGGGAGGTCCACGCGCTGCCGTTGCGTGGGCGCATCAAGCGCACGCCTTCGATGGTAAACATCGCTGCCAAAGCAATCACCAACAGCAAGCCGCCCTGTGTGACGGCAGCCCCGAGGTCACCGCGGCTCGTTTCGAGGACGATACTGGTGGTCAAAACACGCGTTTGACCGGCGATGTTGCCGCCGACCATCAGCACCGAACCGACCTCAGCGATCGCACGGCCGAAACCGAGGGCGACACCATTGAGCACGCCACGCCAGACCAGCCCCACTTCGATGCGGAGCCGCTGTGCTGCCTCAAGGCCCAACACGTCCAACGCTTCACGGTGGTCGTTGGTGATGGCGTCGAAGGCCGACCACGTGCCGCCCCAAATCAGTGGCAGAACGAGCAGGGTTTGTGCCAAGATCATGGCCGGCACGGTGAACAACAGGTCGAGCTCGGACAGCGGTCCCCGGTTGGACAGCACGAGATAGACGAGCACACCGACCACCACGGGTGGCAACCCGTAGAGCGTCCGAACGAGCACCCGCAATCCATCAAGCCCCCCCCGGCGAGCGCATTTCGCACCGAGAGGAATGCCAATCGCTGAGGCGAGCAGGGTGGCAGAACCGCTCGTGAGCAGGGTGGTCACGACGATGGATGCCATGGCGCCCCCCCTCTTGCCTGCACCCTCCCCGCCATGATGGTGACGGCGGCTCCACCATCACCCTCAAGCGCGACGGTGCTTCCCTTGGGTCATGGACGTGCCGTACTTCGTGGAGGTGGACGAGGCCCGCCGCATCGCAGCAGAGGCCCTGAGCCTGCTTCCCTTACCTGCGCCCGTTGAGGTCACGCTCAGCGCCGCCCACGGCCGCATCCTTGCCGCCGATCTGCACTCGCTGGTGGACGACCCACCGTTCGACAATTCGGCGATGGACGGCTTTGCCATGCGCGAGTCTGACGTGCCCACGGTGCCGACCACGCTCCCGATTCAGAGCACGGTGCCCGCGGCTGCGCACGATGACATGGCACCGCTCGAGCCTGGACATGCCGTCCGAATCATGACCGGCGCTCCGATGCCGCCCGGCGCCAATGCCATCCTCCCCATCGAGCGCTGCGAAGTCGGGGATGGCGAGGTGACCTTGACCGCACCCGTTCGTACTGGATTCGTTCGGAAGCAAGGTGAGAACCTGCGCAAAGGGGCCGCAGGCTTGTTCGCCGGAGCCCATCTCACGCCTGCGAAGGTCGGCCTCTGCGCCACCATGGGCCATCCAACCGTTCCGGTACGGGCGCGCCTCCGGGTCGCCGTCATCCCCACCGGCGATGAGCTCAGACCCGCGGGCGAGCCCTTGCGCCATGGTGAGGTGTACGAATCCAATTCCCACGGCTTGGTGGGCTTGGTTCGCGGCATGGGTCACGAGCCCTACCACCATCCTGCCGTGGAGGACACGCTCGACGGCTTGCGAAAGGCATTGGATGCTGCCGCCGAAGCTTCGGACATGATCGTAACGTCGGGTGGCGTGTCGATGGGCGAGTGGGACCTTGTGCGCCGCCTCATGGAAGATGAAGGCGACCTTCGTTACTGGCGCGTGAAGATACGACCGGGTTCACCCCCACTCTTTGGATTGTGGAAGGGGACCCCACTGTTTGGTTTGCCAGGAAACCCCGTGAGCAGCCACGTGGTGTTTCGACTGTTGGTGGCCGATGCGATGCGTGCGTGGACGGGCGCCACTGGACCCATCGAGACCACGGTGCGCGCCCGGTTGTTGGACCCGGTCAAGAGCACGAACGATTGCTTGACCCTCCGAAGGGTCACGGTGAGTCTTGAAGACGGCGAAATGGTGGCCCGTCAGCCACGCCATCAAGGCTCTGGCAACCTCGAAAGCCTCGCCAGCGCCGATGCGTTGACCCTTCTGCCAGCCGGGGCCTCTGGGGCGATCGGCGAGACCATAGACGTGATGTTGCTTTGAGTGGAAACCATACCGTGTGGGGCCATAGCATGAAAGCCGCGGTGGTCGACAAGGCCACATGGACCCCATCCAATCATTGGGGCCCACCCAAACTCAGGTGCCTCCGGCTCCAAAAGCATCCACGGAGCGCCGTCATGACCTCGACTGGCTCCGTGTAATTTTGTTCGGGCTGCTGATTTGGTTCCATCTCGGCGTGTTCACGTTCTGGTTGTTCGAAGACGGTGACGTTCCGCTCACNGTGNTCTTCGTGGTGGACGTGATGCACCAGTGGCGCTTGGCCGCCCTCTTCCTGATTTCCGGAATGGGCACGGCCTNTGCCTTCCGTCGAAGGGACGTCAAGACCTTCCTCAACGANCGCCTGNTCCGNCTTGGCGTTCCNCTGTTGTTTGCCACCTACNTCCTGCTCGGTGGACTCATCGCACCCGTCGANACGCTGTGGTTGATGCTCGTNCCCTTCCCGGGCGCCGATGCCATGCCGTACGCCCACCTCTGGTTTCTCCGAAACCTNCTGCTNTACTCGGTCCTGCTCGCGCCNCTCTTCGCATACGTTCGGACCAACCCAGACGCTGGATTCGTTCGCGCGGCACGTTGGACCGTTCAGGCCGGGGGGGGCTTGGCCCTCATCACCGTTCCCGCACTGATNCTCGGCGCGTCAGCGATNCTNACCAAACCGTGGCATTACGGTGANGTCGGNATGTGGTGGGAGTTCCCTCANTACTTCNTGNTCACCCTGTTCGGNTACTTGGCCATTCAGACNGGCGCCATGTGGTTCGAACGGATTGAAGCTCTGCGTTGGTGGNTGTTGGCGACGACCCTCCCGCTAAGCNTGGTCTGGTTTTCCGTCAAANACGAAGGCNCNTGGGGATTGATGGAAGGCGGNTGGGTGATGTGGGGAAAGGACCCCTTCTCCCTGNTGACGGCAGGAGCCACGCTNCTGCAAACCCTCCATGCGTGGATGTGGTGCNTGCTGGTGTTCGCATGGGGCGCGCGGCTGTTGAACCGGAAAAGCCGCGCGTTGGCGTGGCTGAACGAAGCCGTCTACCCGACCTACATCATGCACCTCCACATCACCTTCCCCTGGATGGCGTTCGCTGGCATCCTCGGTATGACTTGGTGGACGTCATCGGCCCTTGGCACACCCTTCGTCGTGGCTGGTGTGCTGGTCTGCTTCATGTTGTTTCGCCGAACAGCCTACCTGCGGCCTCTCGTGGGCCTGCGTGGGGGTCGGGAGGAAGCCGAGAAACTCTGGCCCTTCACGGCCGTTGACGAACCCGGCCCGAACATCCTCCTTCACCTGACGGCCCACGCCGTCACGGGCATGCTTCTGTTCGTGCTGATGGTGCTCGCGGTGCTGACCGAATTCGTGGACCTGTGAGGATCAGTTGCACCACGACTCGGTGCTGCAGGACCAGCACTCGTAGGCCACTTCNTTCCCGNGCTCAAGCCCTTGTCCTCTGAGGCCTTNCCTGTAGGTTGTTCCATGGCAGGAGGTGCACCTTGCGCCGTGGTAATCGGTCGCTCTGCTGTACAAGGCCACCGNNTCGAGCATCGTCTGAAGCACTGAGGCAAGCCCGAGGCCGNAGGAGAGNCCATCGTCCTCAACGCCCATGCAGATTTGCTCCATTTGCCCCGGCACGAACTTGTGTGAGGCCGACGGGCCGTGGCGTGCGTCCAGNGCGNCGANGATCNNTGGTGGGACGTTCCAGTCCGAGGCGACGTCCACATGCCACCACCTGCAGGNGACGTCCACGTCCTCCAACACCCTCGCCGTTCCATGGGCATCGGTCACCGTGATTGTGTTGCCCTTCACAGTGATGCTTGGATGCCTGTGCACGAGGTGGCACGCCGAGAGCCATCCCGGGCGATGCGGTTCGGGCACGCGCCCGATCATGTCGGTGGGCCAATCCGGCCACGTGTCCCATGGCGCGTTCGGCGGAAGGTGGTGGTTGAAACACGCGGCCAGGTGAACCATCCATTCGAAGGACGCGAAGTCCAACTCCCAATCAACGTCAGTCCATGCCTCTTCGTGTGTCATTGCAGTTCCTCCTTTGTGTCGTGAGTGGAAGGGGCACCGGGAATCGAACCCGGATCTGCAGCTTCGCAGCCTGCTGTGCTCTCCATTACACCATGCCCCCCTGAAGCGAAGGCCACGGCATCCTTGGACGGTCTTGGCCTTCTGTGGGTGTCGCCCAGCAGGGGCGACGCATCGCCGTCAATCGAAACGACGACGATGCCACGGGCCAAACGCCGTCCTCAGCACGTGGTGCTGAGGTTCGGTAAAGTGGTTGGCCATGGTTCATCTCCTGTCCGGGCGGACAGAAGCAATCCACGGCGAGAATATTTCAATGTTAAGTGAATTCACGCACACCGCTTTGCACCGGATGCCTCATGCCCAACGCCACG
>NZMM01000079.1 GCA_002694585.1 Methanobacteriota archaeon | reverse complement strand
CCCTTGGGGAGGCTTCGGGCGGTGCAGAAGCCATCGAGGCCGCACGTCCGCTGCTCGAAGGCCACGGCCTCTCGACCGAGGCACTGGACGATTTGGCCACCACCGTGGAAGCGGTCGGCCTGCTCGCGCCCGCGCCGCCGTCGCTGGAGATCGATCTGCGCGTCGCGCGTGGCTTGGACTACTACACGGGCATGGTCTTCGAAGCCCACGTCCCGGAACTTGGCGGCGAGGGGCAAGTGCTCGGAGGCGGCACCTACCGTCTGCTCCACCTCTTCGGCCTTGAGGACCTGGATCCTTCATGCGGCTTCGGCCTCGGGTTCGATCGCGTCCTGCTCGCCCTTGAGCGTCAGGCCGAGGCGGCCGGGCGCAACGAAGTGATGCCCGGTGAGTCTGGACCCGCCACGCGCCTCGCGGTCGTGCCCTTCCGCGTTCCTGCTTCGGCCGTGCTCGGCCTGGTGCGTGATCTGCGCGAGGAAGGGCTGGTGGTCGACCTTGAGATGAAGGGACGCGCCATCGGGAAGGCCTTCGGCTGGGCGGACGGCATCGGTGCATCGCACGTGCTCGTGGTCGGTCCGCGCGATCTCGAATCCGGTCAGGCGAACCTGAAGCGCTTGTCCGACGGCGAGCAGATGCCGGTGGCCCTGAACCGCGAGGCCGTGCTGGCGGCGCTCACGTCGTGATCACTCGTCGTCGAGTCGGCCACGCTGGGCGACAGCGGCCATGGCGATGGCGGCTGAAGCGATGACAAGACCGAAGCCGGGACTTTCCTCTTCGTCCATGGTGTCTTCACCGGCCTGGAAGGCCTCCTCCCACGTGGATTCGTGGATGGGCAGGTCAACACGGCTGTCCTCGCCAAGGAAGATCGTGAACGAGGCAGGATTGCCGGACTGGGTCAAACCACCAAAGCCCGTGGTGCGGTCACCACGGAGCTTCATCGTGATGTGCACGACCGGNTTGCCGTCTCGGCCGTCCCAGATGTTGTCCTCCTCNGTNAAGCGGTANGAGAANGGAATNTCNTGNTCNCCNGTGGTTGGTNGANGTGTGNTGGTAGCGGTACAGCTCGTTCATGCCGTAGTTGATGGTGATGTTGAGTTGCTCNCAGTCGTTCTGGCAGGGGCCTTGGTTGTCGCCGTTGGTCCAGTCGCCTTNCAGGTCAAGCTTGAGCGTGCCGCGGAGTTCGCCGTCCACGGTCATCATCAGGCGCTTGTCGAGTTCCGGGTTCATGCGGAAGCGCAGGTCGATGTCGATGAGGCCGTTGTCGATGTCCTCCTGGAACACGCCGTCCTCGGCCGAGGTGGTGTCGTTGGCGTCAAAGTGGGTCCAGGCGTTGTTGATGCCGTCGTGCCAGAGGTAGAGCGTGGTCGCGTTGGCCGAGGGCTGACGCGTGTCTTCTTGCTGCGCTTGCTGCGCGCTGACGTCTCCGGCTTGCACCGGNACGAGCATCATGGCGGCCACAATCATGGTCAGGAGGANGCGTCCTCGCATGGTNGGCCGTCGCTGCCGTGTGATTTGAGCATGACGACGATGCTCATTCGAAGCGGTGGAAATCGCGGGGTGCCGCTTGTCCACCCGCGTTGTGGCGGTNCCGCGCGGCGCTTGGGCGCAGGCTGAGGGCTTCGGCGAGTTGGTCAATCTCGACCTTTGGCTCGCGCATTTCGTCGCCGCCAACCCCGGTGAAGATGGCCATGACCTTGATGGTGTCACCAAAGGCAGGGTCTTGCCGTGCCCCGATGATGACGTTCGCATCTTCCTTGATGCGCGAGGTCAGCAGGCGNACNACTTGGTTGGCCGCATCGAGGGTCATGTANGGNCCNCCGGTCACGTGGACCANNGCGCCGCTGGCTCCGGTCACGTCCACGTCCAGGAGCGGGTGNTTGAGGGCTTCNTGNACGACTTCCTCAGCGCCTTGGTCGGATTCACCGTACAGCATCATCGTCACGCCACCGTCGGCCATGATGGTCCGCACGTCGGCGAAATCGAGGTTGATGAGCGAGGGCAAGGTGATGGTCTCGACGATGCCCTTGACGATCTCTGCGACCAGTTGGTCCATGATCGAGAAGGCTTCCTCGACGGGCAGGTTCGGCACGTAGTCGAGCAGGCGGTTGTTGTCGAGGACCAGCACCGCGTCCGCTACGCGGCGCAGCGCTTCGAGGCCCTCGAGCGCCCTCGCCTTGCGGTGGTTGCGCTCGACGTGGAAGGGCGTGGTCACGATGCCGACGACCAGCGCGCCNGCGGCNTTGGCTTCCTCGGCCACCACCGGAGCGATGCCGGTGCCCGAGCCGCCNCCCAGGCCGCAGGCGATGAACACGAGGTCCGCNCCGCTGACGATACGCTGGATCATCTCGCGACCGGCTTCTGCACAGCGGCGTCCGGTCGCNGGGTCACCCCCGGCGCCGAGGCCGCGGGTGATGTGGCGCCCNACGAGCAATTTCTGCAGGGCGCGGGTGTTGTCGAGGTGCTGCTTGTCGGTGTTGATGGCCACCGTGACGGCGCCGTTGACGCCCAAGTGGGTGATGCGGTTCAGGGTGTTGTTGCCCGAGCCGCCGCAGCCNACGATGAGGATACGGGGATCTGGAACGNTGAGGCCCGAGAGGTCCTCGTCCATGAGCGCCGTCCTCGACTCACGCATCGTCGCGTCCCGCATCTGGGAGACGATGTCGGAAAGGGTCGATTCGTTTGCCATGCTCACGCCTGCACCNTCCGCGTGTTCGGGTCCCATCCCAACACCTGAGGCCGCGAGCCTGCTCCTTCCTATCTTAAGCACACCCGTCCGACCCACCCGCACACCCCAACTTCGCGACGCCCACGGCAACNCCGGGCCAAGGAGCCTGANCCTTCTTCAGGCCTCCACCTTGAAATATCGGGGGCGGGTCGCACAGCCTGCCTCACTTAGCTCAGTTGGTAGAGCACCTGACTGTAGTTGTGCATACACACACGTCTCAGCAGACATCAGGGTGTCCCCGGTTCAAGTCCGGGAGTGGGGACCANGGTGACGCGCTGTGATGCGTCGTTTCGGCCAAACGACTAACCGCTCATGCCCGGGCTTGATGGCATGGTCACCATTGCGTGCCCCCACTGCACGTTGAACGTGGAGTTGGAGGACAGGGCCTCCGGGACGTTCACGTGTCCGCATTGCGCTGAACCGTTCGAGTTGACGGCCATGGTGAACGCTGGCGTGGACGGCTTCAGCGGCCTTGCGTTGTCGACCCTCCACGCGCTCAGGCGTAGGTTGTCAGGGGCCAACCGTGCAATGAACCGGGGCACGGACGTGGTCTTCTGGTTGGCCTTGGTGTGCTTTGGCCTCCCCATCACCATCTGGTGGCTGGCGGGCATGCCGTCCATCCGCTGAGCGTTCCATGAGGCCTTCAGGCCGCGGTCTCGCCGCGGTCGGCCAGGGAAAACCGGCTGAGGAAATCCCACTCCAGTTGATTGGTGTCGTACAGGCCTTGGTTGCCGAAGCAATTCCACACGAAATCGGGCGTGCACACGTCGTTGATGTACAGGTTGTGCCCGCCCGCGTGCACGGTGATCAGCGCCACTTCGGCGCCGTTCACACAATCGGTGAAGCCCTGAATGCTGTAGATGGCTCCGGGCTCGTTGCGGTCGGGCAGCGCGCCTTCACAGCCGTTGTAGGCCGCCCAGTCGTACATGTTCTCGATTGCACCGGATTGCATGGACTCCAAGTTCCGCCTGTTCTCGTCCAGCAGCCCCCAATTCACGTTGTTCGTGTAGTGCTGGTTCTCGTCGATGAACCCGTGAATTTCCATCACGGGGACGGGGCTGTACCCTTCGGCGTCGTGGAAGCTCAGGTAGCCAGAGGTGCACGCGACGGCCGCGATGATGTCGCTGGCCTGCAGCGCCATGCGTTGGGCCATCATGCACCCGTTCGACCATCCGGTCAGGTAGATGCGGTCCTCGTCCACCGGCAAGGCGTCCACGGTTTGGGCGATGACCTTGCGCAGATAATCCACGTCGTCGATCTCGAATTCCAGCGCGTCCGCACAGCAATATCCAGCGTTCCACGATTCCTCGTT
>NZMM01000078.1 GCA_002694585.1 Methanobacteriota archaeon | reverse complement strand
GTTCGACGTCCCAGCAGTCCAGCGCGTAATGCGCCATCTCATCACGCGCGTGTTGCCTGAATCGAAGCTTCTCGGCATCAACGCCGAGCGCCAGCATCAGGTCGTAGGTGCGCGCCATGAACCACGCCACGGTGGGGTGAAGGATGATGCCCTGAGCGAGTGCAGTTGGGATTGGGGCAGCGAAGGCGTCGCCTTCGGCCGGGACCAACTGGACCTCCGTGGAGGCCCACAGGCTCAGATCATGCGGCTCTTCCGCTTCAGGATCGATGAAGTATTCCAACTCGGCCATGTTGAATTCGCGGAGACGAATCATCCCTTGCCGTGGTGAAATTTCATTCCGATAACCACGACCAAGTTGCATGGCACCAAAGGGCAGGCGCTCACGGAAGTGGCGGTAGATGGCAGGGTAGGTCGTGAACATGCCTTGGGCTGTTTCTGGTCGCAAAAAGGCAGCACGGCCAGACGAGCCAGCGCCGATGACCGTATCGAACATCAGGTTCTCAGCCACCACCGGGGACCACGATGCTGCACCACAGGCCGGGCACGTGGGTTGAACGTCGTCGAGCAAGGCCTGCAGGTCGCTCAGCGACAGGGCATCGGGGTTTGCGTGATGCGCATCGAGAAGGGTGTCCGCCCTGCTCGCCTCGTCGCATGCGGTGCACACGGTCATGAAATCGCTGAATTCAGCCACGTGCCCACTCGCTTCCAAAACGGCGAATGGGGTAACCGTTGGGCACGAAATTTCGACCACATCNCCTTGGCCGAGCCAGTGATCNCTCCACACAGACTGGACCTTGGAGCGGAGCCGGCCGCCGACCGGGCCAAAATCGTAGAGCCCTTTGGCACCCCCATGAATCTCAAAGGCGGGAAGGATGATGCCACGACGGCGCAGCATACCGGTCAGACGTTCCAACCGCTCCACGGAGGCCTGAGGCTCCACCATGATGCTNGGCTCTTCCNNGAGCCCTTCAACCCCNCGGCCAAATTTGGCGCGTGGGCAGGACTCAAAAGGTCGGAGCGGGCCCTCCGAGCATGGGACAGGCCATGGTGGGCATCACCGATTCGGCCTGCACAGGTTGCGACCTGTGCATTCCCTTCTGCCCCTTCGAAGCCCTGCTGCCTTTGACAGAAAATCCGGTTGAACGAAGCCACCCAAAGCGCCCTGTGGTCGTGGTTGAAGCTGCGTGCGTGGGCTGCCTGTCCTGCATCGGCTCTTGTCCCACCGGTGCACTGCACGAGGTTGCCCTCCCCCCCAGCAACGAANCGTCACCGTTGCTGCACCCACCAAAGGCGCCTGCTACGGCCCCCGTCCTCCGTTGGGGACGCCGTGGAATCGGCTGGCCTTGAGCGTGCACAGGGACGCCGTGTTTATATACTGAAGATGCCGGAGGCCACGCCACGGGCGTCGTGAGAAAAAATGCCAGAAATCACCTACCTCGAATCCTCCGATGATACGGAGGCCTTGGCGGCCCGCTTGAGCGAGCCNGTGCGACGGTGGTTCCTCGACAAGTTTCCCGACTTCACTGCCCCTCAGAAGATGGCCATCCCCGCCATCATGGACGGGGAACACCTGCTCTTGTGCAGCCCAACGGGGTCAGGAAAAACGCTGACGGCTTTCCTCACGGTCATCGACGATTTGGTGCGAAAAGCGCTCGANGGTTCGCTCAAGGACCANGTGTATTGCATCTACATCTCACCGATCAAGGCCCTGGCGAACGACATCGAGCGGAACCTGCTCGGCCCGCTTGAAGAAATNAAAGCGCGCTATTTGCCGGACCGCGCGAAAGAAATCCGCGTGGGCCTGCGCACTGGCGACACCTCGCAATCGGACCGCCAGAAGATGTTGAGGAAACCACCGCACATCCTCATCACCACCCCCGAGAGCATGGCCATTGCCGTCGGTTCCTCGAGGTTCCAACCCATCGTCTCGCGCGTCAAGTGGATGATCATCGACGAACTNCANAGCNTNGTCCCGACCAAGCGTGGGGTGCACCTCAGCCTCACCTTGTCCTTCCTNGACACCCTGCTAAAAGACCCGGTTCAGCGCATCGGCATCTCCGCGACCATGGAACCCTTGGACACCGTTGCCGAATATTTGGTGGCCAGCGATGACCGTGAATCCCGCGGCGANGACCAGCGCATCATGGTCGCAAAAATCTCTGGCTCGAGAGAACTCGACCTGGACATCCTGATCACGCATCCCCGCTTTGCAGACCGTTCGGTGGCCCAGACCTTGGAGGCCAACGTGGAAGCCATCGCGGACCTNATCTCCGCCCACACCACCACGCTNGTCTTCGCCAACACGAGGAAAATGACCGAGACCCTCGTGCAACGGCTCCGCCCCTTCCTGGGTGAACTCGTGGCCGGACACCACGGCTCGATGGACAANAACATCCGACTGGAGGTCGAACGGAAATTGAAACTCGGCCACCTGCGGGCCGTGGTGACCTCGTCCTCCCTCGAGATGGGCATCGACATTGGTTCGGTTGACCTCGTCATCCAAGTCGGTTCCCCAGGCGACATCGCCACCGCCCTGCAGCGTATCGGCCGTGCCGGCCACCATGTTGGTGGGATTCCTCGTGCACGATTCCTGCCGTCCTCGGTGGACGACTTGCTCGAACTTGCCGCCCTNCAAGCNGCGATTCAAACGGGCGACATGGACCGCTTGTCCTTNCCACAAAACTGCCTTGACGTCGTCGCGCAGTTCCTCATNGGCNTGGTCATCAACGAGGAGTTGGACATCGACGAGGCCTNCGAAATCGTCGTCAACGCCTGGAGCTACAGGAATTTCGCGTACGACGATTTCATCGAAGTGCTCGACCTGCTGGAGGACGAACGAAGAATTTGGGTGGACTGGGAAGAGAACACCTTCGGAAAGCGCGGNTACTCCCGCATGATCTACTACACCAACATCGGAACCATCGCACCGGACAACTCCTACCTTGTGTTCAACGCCGAGGGATCCATCCTCGGGAAGTTGTCCTCCTCNTTCGTGGCCAGCTTGCGGACCAGCGACGTCATTCTCCTCGGCGGCTCGACCTACCGCGTCAACACCATCCAAGGCACNCGGGTCAACGTCAGCAACGTCACGGGATACCGCCCGACCGTGCCCTCGTGGTCCGGTGAAGCCCGTTCCCGCTCGGCCGAATTGTCTTCGTCCTTGCTGGATTTAATCGGCCGGTGTGCGGTTGCGCTACGACGCGAGGTCGACCCGCGCACGGTGCTCACGGAGGCCTACTCGATCGGGCGCGATTCGGCGGAAATCATCGCGCGACACCTCGAAGAGCATGTGCTCACGACCTTCCAAGTCCCCGACAAGGACCGAATCCTTGTCGAACAGATCATTGGCGGTCCGCATCCGACCTACCTCATCACGACCTGCAGAGGACGTGGCTTCAACACCGCGCTTGGCTACTTTATGGCGGGACTGGCCGAACAAGCCAGCATCCCGGTCATCGAGATGTCCTTCGATGAAAACGGACTGCTCCTCAAAACAGCCCANGACGTNGACCCNGGCGCGATGTACGAGGCCTTCTCGGCGGACAANCACATGGACGTCATCGAGCGCTACATCATCGGGACCCAAATCTTTGCCAAGCGGTTCAGGGAAGTNGCCGGACGCAGCCTGATCATCCCCAAGCGAATCGGTGCGGAGGAAATCAGCCCGCAACAATTCCAACAACGCGCGGATGCCCTCCTCAACCGTCACAGAACCATGGAGGGNTCCATCCTCATCCGTGAAGCAAAGAACGAGATCCTCTACGGCGACATCGATCTCGGAGGCTTGGAACAATTCCTGACCTCATGCCGCGAGGGACAAGCACGTATCGTNCACATCAGGACGACCTTGCCCAGCCGCATTGGCATGTCGCTGTACATGTCCGCGTTCGAGGACCTGATGTCCATGCGCACGAGGGCCTTCCTCGTCAAGGACATCGACCCGGCCATCCTAGAGCGCTTGCTTGGGCGGCGCTCCCTCGCCACAGAGATGACCAACGAGCAAATCAGCGACTACTACGCCAACAAAGTCCCCGTCCCGGAAGACGCGGACAGCCTGTTGGCCCTCATGGAGCACGGTGGCGGCCTCGACCGATCGTTTGGCAACCCGCTCTATAGAGAGAAGCTCAGCGGCATTGACCATGAAGTGATTCGCGGTTGGGTCGAGGAATTGTGCACCGCCGGCCTCATCACGAAAATCGAGGGCACCGGCATGGAGGAACTCGACGGTAAGTGGTTCAGCACCTACATGGGCGAGATCCACGGTACCCTCGGGTGCCTTGCCGCCAACGGTGGACGGGACGTGGAAGACCTCCTTACACTGCACACAGCAGGAGTGACCTACCGCATGGCCACGGCCTTCAGCGGAACCAAAGTCACGTCATGGACGGACACAGAACTGGGTGACCCGCAGGAGGCCTTGCGCGTGAAGCTCATCGAAATGCTCGGCTCCGAGGGCCCCCAAACCGCTGACCACCTCGAAGCACGTTTGCCCTTCCCCCGGTCCATGGTCGAGCGCACCATCCATCAACTGGAGACTCGAAACGTCATCAGCATCGGCTTCTTCACGCAAACCGAAGAGGCTGAGTTCATCCTCAAAGTCGACGAGCACCGCATCACCGGTGGGGAAGAAGAGGTCGTCGAGTACCGCTCCATCCAGAACATGATCCTCGACAAGTCGTTCACCATGTACGACGACGTGGACCAGGCCTTCGACAAGCACCTGCTTTTCCAGAAGCAGCAGGAATTGCTGTACCGGATCAACGATTTCAGGTTCAGCGATTGGAAGGACCTGCAGTTGGACCGTGACATCGTCAACGGACGGCTGCTGCACAACCGCCAGGGATACACGACGCGCAGGAACCTCCCCATGCTGCTCGGGCTCAAACCCGAGCCGTACATCGGAGCCATGGAGGCGGATCTGCTCGACCGGATTTTGCCCGGCGAGGAACCACAGCGCTCCGAAATCGTGGCCATGTATCCGAAGGGGGACGAGCACAAGCAACTCCAGCGTGACGTCAAGAACGGCTTGGCCAACCTCGAACGCCAACTCCTCGTGGCCAAACAGTTCGAAGAAGTCCCTGGACGTCGCCGACGCTTGTCCTTCTACCACCGCGTTCACGAGGTCTACGACGGCCTATCCTTCGAGGACGCTTTGTGCGAGGTGATCCATCGCATCGGCCCCATCAAGGCCAACACACTTCGGTTCTACGTCAGCCGGGCCTTCGAAGAATTGGTCATCGCACTCAAGGCGCTGGAACAGGCTGGACGCATCAGCCGCGTCACCACGCTGGTGCCAGAACCCGAGGATTTCTATTGTGCTCCTGAGGAAGTCGGGACCTTCCGTCGTGCTCGGCGAGAGGACCGTTCCATGCGCATCCTCACGCAGTCCGATCCATACGTGTCCCGTTTCATTTGGGAAGTCCGCGCCATGCTGGACCGCGGCTGGTACTTGCCCGTGTTCAAGGGCATCGATCCGGTGGGGAAGGTGTTGATGTTCAAAGTGAACGACTACCTCGAAGTCAAAGACATCCAGATTCCCGCCGCTTACCTCGAGGAGTTTTGCGAAGCCTTCGACGTGTTGCTCAACAACCACGCCGAACAACTCGTGGACGTCGCGGTCCTGAGTGGCATCAACGGTCAACCGATCAATGAAGTGGAGCAGGTCTGGCGTGATGCTTTGGCAAACATTGGATTCAAACTCGCTGGGGAACGCATGATCCGTGGAGGCATCGTTGAAACCCAACCACGAAACCTCGCCGATCGTGCCCTCTTCCACAAGCACCACCTGCATCAATCGGCACGGCTGGAGAACGAGTTCCTCGCCCTCAAGAGGATCCGTGAAGTCCGTGACGACTTCGCCCTCCGTGGCCGTGCCGAGGTCTACCGCGTGGACCTGAAGAGCATGGCGAGTGCGAACCGACTGCACCAAGGCGTGAACCTCCGAGGCCACCAATCCTGGGCCTCGTACGAGCACTTCCAGACCCTGCTGGCCATTCGGGGCATTGAACCCGACGAGGACCTTGCTGACGTGCTGGAGTTCTTCTCAACACATTCGGACCATGAATTGTTCAAAGAACGCTATGCGCTGAGCCAATCGGAGTTCAGGAAATTGGTCCAGCCCCTCATCAGGTCAGGTCACATCGTTCAAGATTTCCGAGGAGGATTCAGGACGGTCACCGTGGATGCCTCTCTTGAACGATCCGTCCTGCGCAAGGAGTATCTTCGCTCCCTCGTGGCCGATTTCCCCGTGATGACGATCAAGCAACTCTTGTCCTTGGCCGGCAGCCATTTCAAACCGGAGGAGGTCAAAGCCATCCTGACGGAGTTTGAGGAAGATGAGACCCTCATCAAGGGCTTCTTGATCGATGACCTGCACGAGGTTTGTTGGGGACGAAAGGACCTCCTCGCCGAGGCCAAGGAACTCCAGCCGATGCGCGACTTCGTGCTTCCGCCCTCGGACCCCATCGCGCCGTATTTCGCGAGCACGCTCAAGGAAAGGTTCGGCTTCGGAAGCGCCTATCTTGTGTTCAAGAACGGAGAGCCTGCCGCCGCATTCAAGGCGAACACCAGGAACCGCGTCATCGAAGTAACGGACTATGAAGGAAAGGAGGATGCGTGGCGCATCGTCAAGGAATTCGCGTGGGAGCACCAGATGCCCCTCACGTCCGAGGTCAGGATTGGCGGTCGACGGTTGAGCAGTTCCTGAAGGTCAAAGCATCGCACCAACAGGTTTTGAAGACGCGGGGCCGTCTTCCCATCATGCAGAACGGACGCCGCCGTGCGATCGCCCTTGTGGCCCTGTTGGTGCTCTCCACCACCCTCGCCACCTTGAGCCCAACCGCCGG
>NZMM01000077.1 GCA_002694585.1 Methanobacteriota archaeon | reverse complement strand
GCGAATCCCTCGAGCTGTGCGCTGCCCGGACGCTGCCTTACCTCGACGGCACCCTCGTGCCGGCCATTGAGGCCGGACGCAACCTCTTCGTTGCCGCGCACGGTAATTCGCTGCGCAGCGTGGTGATGGCCATCGAGGGCTTGTCGGAAGACGAGGTGCTCTCGCTCGAAATCCCGACCGGCGTGCCCCGCGTGTACGCCCGAGAAGACGGCGCCTGGCGCCGCGTGGAGCTGTGAGGTGGACGCATGGAGGAATGGCGCTTCGACGGCTTCCCTGGACGCGTGCTGTTCGTGAACCTCTCCGAGGGCACCGTCGAGGCCCGCTCCATCCCGCACGCGTGGTGCCTCGAAGGCATGGGCGGCAAGGGCCTCGCCACCCGCGTCTTGGTCGAGTGGGACACCACCGAGCCCGCGGCCTACGACCTCGTCCATCCGATCACGGGCGGCTCGGACGCGGCCCGCCACCCTTCCACCCCCCTGCTCGTCTTCACCGGGCCCTTCCAAGGCACGAAGGTCGGCTCGGCCGGCCGTGCCGTGGTCGTTTCTCGCTCACCGCTTACCGACGTCTACATCGACACCTACGTCGGAGGAAACCTCGGCCACCGCATGCGTGAAGCCGGTTGGGACGGCCTGTTCCTCACCGGTGCCAGCGACGCGCTGGTTCGCCTCGAAATCGACGACCTCGAAGCGCGGCTCGTCCCCTGCCCCGAACTCGAGGGCGCGACCACGTGGGCCTGCGAACAGGCCCTCGATGGCCTTGGGGAATGCTTCTCCATCGGTCCCGGCGGTGAAGCCTGCGTCCGCTTTGCTTCACCGATCACCGCCGGACGGCGTGCTGCAGGGCGCGGCGGCACCGGTGCGCAATTCGGCTTCAAGCGACTCAAGGCCATCACGGTGAACGCTTCAGCAGAAGCACGGCAATTGGCTCGCATTCACGACCCAGACGCGTTGGCCGCCGCGGTCAAGGTTCAGCGTCAGGAGATGGGCCTCAAGCGTCGTGCGGGCGACCCCTTCTACGCCTTCGGCACCAGCCGGGGACCGCTGTACGCGTCAGCGAACGACCGCATGCCAACGGCGAACTACACCGCAGCGGACGGCGTCGTCCCACCGATGGGCTCTGCCTCGGTGGCCGTAAACGCAGGCGCACCCTCATCGGCGCCTGTGCCCGGCATGAGCAGCGCAGGTCCCGTGGCCCTTGACACGCATCGCCTCTCTGGAGAACACTGGCACGACGAACACCCGGACGCCAAGCAGTCGGGCTGTTGCGCTCCATGCCCCATCGCGTGCGAGGCGGCCGACCGCCCGACCGTTGACGGCGTGCGCACCAAAGGCCGCCCGGTTCACCTGAACCGCGTCGAGCGGCCGGAATACGAGACCCTCGCGATGATGGGCAGCAACCTCGGCTTGACCTCGAGTTTGGACGTGATGGACGGAAACGACGCCTGCAACCGCCTCGGTTTGGACACGATTTCCTCCGGTGCCGCCCTCAGCTTGGTCTGTGAATTGACGGAGCGCGGCTGGCTTCCCGAAGCGTGGGGCACAACGTTCGCTGCCCCCTTCGCCTTCGGCCCTTACGCCGAGGGCGATGCGGTGACGTGGCGCTTTGGCGACCCTGCGCTCCCCCCGCTCGCGCTTGCGGCCCTGTGCAAGGCTCAACCCGGTGACGGCTCCTTGTTCGGCGCCCTTCATGGCGGTGCGGTGGCTTTTGCTGAGGTGGTTGAATCCTTGACCGGTCATCCGGCGACCCGCTGCACGGCCCACTGCAAGGGGCTCGATTTGCCGGCCTGGGATCCGCGCGGCAAGCGCGGCAACGCCCTCGCCTACATGACCGCGAACGTCGGTGCATCGCACATGCGAGCGGGCTACAAGGCCCCGACAGGGTTGCCCAAGNACAGCGCACTCGACCTCGTGCCNGAACTCATNGAGAGCCAGAACGCCATCGTCGTGCGTGATTCCCTCATCCTGTGTGCCTTCGCGAAAGGCGCCAGTCCGGACGACATGCTGGCNAANGCGTGGACCGCCATCACCGGCGATGNGGCCAGTTGGGCTGACTTGTGNGCGCGCGCGGGCGTGCAGTGGGATTTGGCACGGGCNTGGAACGTCGCGCATTGGCGTGCNCTNGGTCGAGACGCCGCCAACGAAGACCTGCTGTCGTGGCGCCTCCGNAAAGAGCCGCTGCCCAGCGGNGTGGCCAAAGGCTGCGTGAGCTTCCNGGACGATGACGACGAGGCCGCTTGCCTCAGCGCCTATTACCGCCTGCGCGGCTGGGACGCATTCGGGCGCCCGGAGGTGAAGGCATGAGCCTCATGCAACGCGTCTGGACCGGGCTGGTGATCGTCGTCGTCGTGTTCCTTGCGGCACGGGTCACCATCACGCTGCTCTCGCCTCACCCCGTTTACGTNGACGACCCTGCTCCATGTGCCAGCGTCAGTGAGAACTGTGCACGCCTCTCCATCGACGACGCGCACCGCATGGACGAATCCCCCCTCATCGTTGCGGCAGGTGCAGAGGACGCCTTCTGGAGCACGGTGGACGACTGGGCGGACAACACCTCACGGCTNACCTTGCTGCANGAGACGCAAGACTTCCGCCACTACGCCGCGNCCACCCCGGTNTGGGGCTTTGTGGATGACGTGACCATCTCGCTGGATCGGGTCACCGGTGAAGTCGTGATGCACTCCGAATCGAGGCTGGGGCTCTCGGACCTCGGCGTCAATCCCGAACGNCTTGACGGCCTGTACGCCTACGTGGCNTGATCACGCGTGCGGCCATCCGTACGGCCACCCCTCGCCGTCGACGAGCACCACGTTCACGCCCAGCCCTGTCCGGTGGAAGGCGATGAGCTGAATCTCGTGGATGCGATGACCGCTCGGCGCCACGCCAAGCACCGGCGGGCCGCGGCGACCGAACCTGCGCGGCTGCTCCGGCGCGGCCAAGGTGCGGCGGGTTCCGTCCACGTCGTCGAACCAAGGGAGGGGACCTTCAGGCGAAAACCGCAAACCGAGGATCATGTCCACGCCAAGCGTTTCCTGCGCGGCATCGGCGTCTGCACCGCTAGGCACGGCTGGCGCATTCGGGTGGGTGTGCAACCAGTGGGTGAAGCGCCCGCCTCGGCTGCCGCGGTCGCTACGAAACAAATCGTCGGTCCAGTCTTCGGGCAGGTGGTGCACGGAGTAGGAATCGCCACGGTTGACCACGGCCGCCTCGCTGATGACAAAACCCTGGCCTGCGAACAGGTTGTCGCGGTGACTTTCTCCAGCAAAGGCGTCTTCCACGTCAGGCCGATGTGCACGGCCTCCGTCCACGTCGAGCCCAACCAAGATCTCGTCGGGCAGGGCCTGCAAGGCCCACCACACGAGGTCCTGCAGGACCGGGCCGGGCAGGTGGACTTGAGCGGCGTATGCCTCCCTGCGCGCCAACGATTCCTCGTTGTAGCGCTCCATCGCTTCCACGAGCCATGCCTCGACCATCGGACCCAGACGGACGTGGCGTTGACCGAACATGAACCGTTCCGTCTGACGAGGGAAGGGGAACCCTTCAAGTCCGGCCCGCATCAACCACGCCCCATGGCCCGAAAGCGAGGTGGGTTCAGCCGGTTCATGGGGGCCCTCACGGGCACGCCTTACGAGAAGCTGCTGAAGCAAATCGCCAAGCTCGAAACGGACCACGCGGACGACGACAGGAAACTCGCCCGCAAACTAGGCGACCTCGTCGACGACGTCATCGCGGCCTACGAGGAAGAGGAGATCGACGGCGAGGAGCATGACCTGCTCATGGACGCCATCGAGGACGCCGACCCCGACGAGCGGACCTTCGACCGTCTCGAGGACGACGGCGACGCTTTCTACGACGAGGACATGCCTGACGCGCCGGACATCAAGATGGGTCGCAGGAAGAACCTCGACGAACTGATGGCCACCACAGATGACTCCTTTGTTGGGAGTTTTGGGCGGGACGAATTCGAAGAATTCCGCTCCAAGATGACCGACGATTTCATGCAAGAGTCCGACGATGCTGTGCGCGCTGGCGATCACAACGCTGCGGTGCTTTCTGACGCTCGCGTCTTTGCCGGTGCCGAGGAGGGCGTGGAGGACGTCAAGCGTCAGATTGCCCTCGAATCTGGGCTTGCGGACCCCGATGCAGCTCAGGAGCCTGAGCCGGAACCCGAGGCCGAAGAGGACGACGGCGGCATCACGGTCGACGAGGACGGCGTTGAATGGTACGAGGACGAGGAAGGCTCCTGGTGGTACCGTGATCCCGGTGAGCCCGATTGGGTGCTCTACGAGGAGTGACCTCGTTGACCGCGCCCCAGCCCGCCTTGCTTACCGGTGCAAGCGGCTTTGTCGGACGCCGACTGCTCCATACGGCCGACCGGCCCCTTCGGGTGCTGGCCCACGCCAGCCCGGTTGACCTGAAGCACGAGGTGGTGCACGGGGATTTGCTTGAACCCGGGCTGCCGTGGTCCTTGTGGTTGGACGGCATGACGCGTCTCGTGCACGCTGCACGTCCCTCGGCGGGCACGGATCGCGNCCGTCGCCGNATTGCGAAGCGAACCGCGGTGGCCAACGAAGCCCTGCTTTCGNCAGCTCACACCCACGGCGTGCCGGCNTTGGCGGTGCACGGTTCACTGTCGTACGGCAACCGTGGTGAGGNCATGGTGCACGCCGGAGCAGACGTGAACCCCATTGGGTATGCCCAAGCGTATGCGGTCGGTGAGGCGCCGTGGCGTGCGCGGGCCGGTCCAGGGTGCACCGTCGTGCGCGCCCCGTGGATCCTTGGTCCCGGTTCGTGGTTCTCGATGCTCTACGACGGACCGACTGTGCCCTGTTTTGGTGACGGAAGCATGTGGATGTCCATCGTGGATGTGGACGCCTTCGCCTCATGGGTGTGGACGGTTGCGGACGAGGCTCCGGGGGGCGTCGTTCACCCGCCTTTGCTGGTGCGCTGCCGCCAGCGGGATTTTGCAGCACGGGTGGCCGAGGCAAGCGGTGCGACCATCGAGGCGTGGAGCGAAGCCCGAACGCGCAAGGCCTACGGGAAACAGGCCGCTGCCTCCATCTTTGCCAGCCTCCGAATGGACGATGGACAAGGCGATGCCGCGGAAGCCTCCGCCCGTCTCGACGATCTTGACGGCGTCGTTCACTCCGTGATTGGCCGTTCGTAGACGTAGAGGCTGTACTCCCCCAGGTTCCACAACGGCGTGTGTTTCAACACCCGGTCGGCGAACAAAAAGAGACGGTTCCGGAGGGATCCTTTCGGCGCCCACTGGTGCCGGTACCACGCCGGGTGGGTGATGCAAAACCCTTCGCGGCGAACGCGTTTGAGGTGTGGTGAGAAGGCTTTGTTGACGCTTCGCGCGGAATAGCACACGGAGGGGAGGTACCGCGTGGGGCTGTACCCTCCCCATACGGGTCGGAGCCGAGCCATGGCGGCTCTCGGACGCAGCATGACGATGTTCCACAGCACGTCGAAGAGGTACCAGCGGTTCACGACACTCAGCACGGCTCGGCCGCCTGGTTTCAGCACTTCAGCGATCGCTCTGGCCGAAGCGTCGAGGTCGGTTGTTGTGTTGAGTGCGCCGAAGTACACAAAGACGGTGTCCACTTTTTCCTGACCCATTTTTGCGTGGGCGTCTTCAGCTGAACCCAGCATCGGCTTCACCTTTCCCTCACCTAGGGTTTCAGCCTTGGCAAGCACCATTCGATGGAAGGCGGGGGTCACGTCCAAGCCGTGAACCACCTCAACCTCCGGTTGTTCTGCGAACCAAAACATGTCCACGCCAGGACCATAGCCGATTTCGAGCATGCGCTTCGGTTGATGTTCGAGGGTCACCTTCCGAAAGGCATCGAGCATGTGCTGACGGACGTGGTTGTCGCACACCCGGGCCTCAAACTCATCTGCTTCGACGTCGTAGTACGCTGCGACTTCGTCGTAATACGCAGCTTCGCTCACGACGTTCCCTCCTTGAGGATTTGAGCCATGCTGTGCTCGATGCGTGAACGGTGTGCATTTTCATGCCCAATGCAGCGGTCTCTGGAATAAGTGGTCTCATCAGAGCGTGTGGTGGCACGCAACTCACGAATCCGTCGTCCAGATTCCCAACGCTCAGCCCAGCGGCCTGCAAACGGGCTTCGCATCACGGCCCACCACCATGGCATGCCGCCACTCGGCGATGGCATGCTCAGTGCCTCGCGCATAGCGGCGTTTGGGAGGTGCTCGCTGAACCATGCGTTGTGTGCGATCATTTCTTGGAAGACATGCTCGCCCTTGAGCGGACGCATCATGGCCAATTCACGGGCGGCGTATACCGAAGGCCGAAGGTCGAGGTTATCGCGGCTCAGCACCATGTTCGGGCACATCCTGCCTCCTCCTGCGACGTTGTGTTGGAGGTAGATGGCGAGTGCGCGAACCCGCCACACATGGCCAGGTCGGGCGACGATGAGGAGGTCAACATCACCGTCCGCGTCATTTACGCCTGCTGCGACGGATCCCGTGATGGCCAAGGCTTCAACGGTTGGCGAAGCCGCCAATTGGGCCAAGACTGAACCAATTTCATGGAGGTGCAACGATGCGTTTGCTCGCCGATGCTCGTTCCAAGAACCGTCAAATGATGCAGTCTTGAAGTGCCACATTTCCTCGGTGCACACGGCGAAGGAGGACTCATGGAGTGCCCGCTCGACCTCGGCTTCTGATGCCTTTTCCGAGATGTAACGGTGAACTTCTTCGACGCTCAAGGCGTGGTTGAACACCGCCGCCCATGCGAGCACGTCACGGAGTGCCTCAAACATGTTCCCACCTCAACCTCAGGACATACGTGGCATCGTCCGGGACGTCCAACGTGCTGGGACAATCCGCCGCACAAATCTCTGTCGCTGTGCTGTCCAGATCGATCAGGAAGTCAACGACGCTGTTTGCGTTCCCTCCGTGGCGTCCCACGTCATACACGTCCATCCATGCCCATCCATCAGGTGCTGTGACGACGCTTCCGCCATCAACCAGCAAAGCATTCCCGACGTGAATTCTTGCATCGGTGAAATCCAACTCAGCCGCAGCATCATGAGCGGCCATACGCTGTGCGTCAACGGCCCAGAGCACATGGTGATCGTTTCCTCTGGTTGTGTGGGTGATCGGGGTCATGGGGGCGCCAAGGAGCACCATTGCATCGTCCTCCCATGCGAACCGTGTGGCCATGCCTCCCGTGACCACATGCGTGGCAGACACCACTTCGATGGAGTCGTGGATTGGGTCCAACGATGGTCCGAACCTGTACGTTGGAACGCCGTACCGAAGTCCAAGGCTGATGTCATAGCCTGCAAGGACCACGGCGTCATCCGGGATGGACGGTTCCAAGGCAGCATAATGTTCGATGAAGCTCCATCTCCAAGCCACCTTGCCAAGTTTGCTTTCACGCTCTTCGAGCGCCTCGCCCACGGTGGCTTGGACCTGAAACCCACCGCACACCACGAGGAGGCTCAAGGCCAATGGGCGCCATGCAGGATGGGCGAACGGTCGCGGCAATGAGGGGGGTT
>NZMM01000076.1 GCA_002694585.1 Methanobacteriota archaeon | reverse complement strand
AAAAAGAGTCGGTAGAGGTCATGGCTCTGGATTAGGAAGAACATCGGGTAGAGGTGAAAAAGGATACCATTCTAGATCTGGCTCCAAGCATCGTCCTTGGTTCGAAGGTGGTCAGATGCCGTCCAGAACGTCCGACGGCATCGACGTCCGTCAGGCGGATGCACGGCTGTGAAATGGTCAGTGGGTTGGCAGGCGGTTCCGCAAGACCACTGGTCACGTGAGGCTGGAAGTCCGCGATCGAAGCAATCGTCAGGTGGATGTCGTCGCGCCACCGTGCTAGAACAGGATAGGGTTCAACCCGCGTGTGGTCCGTGGCTTCAAAGGCCGAGAGAAAGGCCTCACGCATCCGCTCTTTCAGCGCATGCCCGCGCTCATCGAAACCAGGGAGGATTGGATGGCCGATGAACGTGTACGGGTCTTTGTCGGTGTCACCGCTCGTGGTCCGATTCGGGTCGCATGACCAGTACGGCAAGCCGCTGACCTCGCAGGTCCGACGGTCGTAACCGCGGTCGATGAGGGTCTGGAACTTGAGGCCGTCCATCGTCGCTCCCCAATGCTTGGTCACGACACCGCTCCTTGAAGCCTCGCCCGTCCAAAGCGTGAAGACAGCGCGAGAACACCGCCCACCATGGCGGAGTGGCGGAATCACGTGGAGCCCCTTGGCCCCGGCGTGATTGGCATCGCCAAGCACGGACGCATGGTGACCGATGCAGCCATCGTCGGTTCGGACCTGCAAGCCCTGCTCGTTGGTGATGAGCGTGCTCCAGAACAACTGGTGAATGCTGCCTCATTACCGGGTGCTGTGGGTCGTGTGTGGGCCATGGCCGACCACCATTTCGGATACGGATTGCCCATCGGCGGCGTGCTTGCCACAGACCATGACGCGGGTGACCAAGGCGGCGCTGTCAGCCCAGGCGCGGTCGGTTTTGACATCAACTGCGGCGTTCGCATGCTCGCCTTCGACATGATGGCCGATGACCTTCCTGACCCTGCGAAGTTTGCCCGACGCCTCGGCGGCCGTGTCCCTTCTGGCACGTCTGGACGTGGCGGCGTGGACCTCTCCGCACAGGATTTGACGAACGTTCTCGAGGAAGGGGCGTCAGCAGTGGCCGATCTCGGGCTCGGAGCCGTTGACGACCTGCGGCGCTTGGAGTCCGACGGTCGCTTGGACGCTGAGGTTGATGCCGTGTCTTCACGGGCCAGAGAGCGCGGCATGTCCAGCCTAGGCACCTTGGGCAGCGGGAACCATTTCGCCGAGCTTCAAGCCGTCGAAGAAGTCGTCGACCGTGAAACAGCAGAGGCATGGGGGCTCTATGAGGGACAGCTCGTCGCAATGATACACTCCGGGAGCCGAGGGCTTGGCCATCAGGTATGCACGGATCACGTCAGGCATCTCGAGCGTCAGTTCGTCTCCGATGGCGACGGATGGCGGCATGAAGGATACGGCTGGTGGATTCCAGACCGTCAGTTGGCCGCTGCACCTCGCCACTCCACTGAGGCCGAGACATACCTCGGTGCGATGGGGGCTGCGGCCAACTACGCCTTCGCGAACAGAGCGGTTTTGGCGCAACGCCTCATCACCGCGTTAGAAGCCCATACACGAACCGAGGTGGAATGGTCCACCGTGTACGACGTCGCGCACAACATCGCGAAGGACGAAGAACACGTCATTGACGGGAAGCGGTGCATGTGCAGCGTGCATCGAAAAGGTGCGACTCGAGCCTTCCCCGGGCAGCATGAGGAACTCTGCCCCGAGCACAAATCAACGGGCCAACCTGTCCTCGTCCCGGGAGACATGGGCACAGGATCGTGGCTGTTGGCCGGCCCGAAGCAGGACATGAACCCGGCCTTTGGCTCGTCCTGCCATGGTGCAGGGCGCCGCTTGTCTCGAGCAGCAGCACGCGCCCAAGTCGATGTGAAGGATTTGATGGAACGCCTCCAGGCCTCCGGAATCCACCTCAAGCACGGAACCGACCGCGGGTTGGCAGAAGAGGCGCCTGAGGCCTACAAGGTCGTTGATGATGTGGTTGATGCCACAGAGCGTGCGGAACTTGCGCGGCGCGTGGCGAGGCTCTCGCCGCGCGTCGTGGTCAAGGGCTGACCCTCACATGCAATATGCGGTGCTCGGCCCGTCCGCGAGGTTTGGGGCAGCACCCGAGTGCTCCCCATCCGGTTCCTCGCAGATCACGCTGAGCAAGGTGTTCACGAGGGCTTTGAGGTCCTCCACCTGCGTTTGCAGTTCGTTCACTCGTTTTTTCATGTCAATGCCTTGCTGGCGCTCGTTCATTGTGCATCCCATCTGGAAGAGGTGACCCCTCCAATTCGACATTCCCAAAATCGCACCTTAATGGTTGATGGTGGAATCGCCGAAGGAAGCCGATTCAGGGAGAAGGAGCCACCGGCGAGAATCGAACTCGCGACCTCCTCATTACCAATGAGGTGCTATACCGCTAAGCCACGGTGGCGTGATTCGGCCCACCTGAAGGGTGGATATAACCGCTTCGTGATGGCCAAACCCACCAAACATGGGTTCAAGTTCACAAGCATTCGGTGCTGGGCATGGAAACAGCGTCGCCCAAACCGGTCGATGCACCCGTGCCCCTCTGGGCGTGGTGGGTGGCTGCGCTGGTGGGCATGAGCGTTGAGTTGATTCCGATTGGGTTGAGGCTCCTCGACGGGGAACCGCCCGCTGACGCCTTCTGGCCCTCTGCCCTCCGCGCGCTTTGGCTGGATTTTCTCCTTCGTGAACAGGGGATGTGGCTCTTCGCCGGACTCGGTCTTGTTGGCGTGCTCGCTTTTGTTGAGCGCCGGATGAACGGGCGTGCAAAGGACGTCCTCCGCCTGTCAGGTGTCACCCTGATGGGGTGGTGTTTGGCCCTGCTGGGCACCCACATGCTCCTGGATTGGGGTTTCTACCGTGGCGCATTCATCCTCGCACCCGCGGCCATGGCGCTCGGCCTCTTGCCCATCGCGCTGATGTGGGGCCTCGATGGAGGAGAAAAACGTGCGCTGAAGCAAGGATCGGTGGTCTTGGGTGTCATCGCGTTGCTGGTCATCGCTCCCGCGCTCCCTGCTGCGATGAACCTGATGCCGACACCTCCCCCAACGCCCGCACAAGGGTACGGAGCCGTGCCAGGACCGTTCCTCACGGAAACCACGACCATGTCCTATGACCTGCCCCAGCACGTTGTGGATGTGCTGGTCGATGAGGACCCAACGGTGGTGTCCCTCATGACCGTGACGTGGCCCGTTTACACGGTCGAACCGCCCGGCCTGCGCGTGCCCCTCGGACTCGTGTTCCATGGATTTGGTGCCCCGCTTGCCTCGGACTACACGGACTGGACCGAGCACCTTGCGGCCAAGGGCATGGTGGTGGTTCACGTCGCGTATCCGTCGCATCTGATCGTTGAAGGGCAGGAGGAGCCCATCGTGTCAGGCGGACGCTCGAATCACCCCCAACATGCCCTCAGGATGGACGCCATGATCGCCGCCATGGACGTCCTTGAGGGTGAACTTCTCCTCAACCGAGACGCTGATGCGCAAGGTTGGCTGATGGGGGCCGTGGTCGATCCTTCTGCCCTGTATTTGGGCGGACACAGCCTAGGTGCTGGCATGGCCATGATGGTTGCCGCTGCGGCCTTGGACCGTGGGTGGGCCACGGAAGCCCTTGCTGTTGACCTTGAGCAGCCCTACACACACGCCAGTGACGAGAACATCCATGGTTCCCTCACGGCTCGCCCAAACGCGACTTTGGTGCATGTGGCCATCGCTGAAGACGACACCAGCGTGGACCCGTGCCATGGTGTGGGTCACGCCATGCGGTGGCACCACGAAGCCAACATCACCGNTGTGGTGCTCATGCAGATTCCAAGCGATCGACANGGGTTCCCACCGCTGATTGCCTCGCACTATCTNGCTTCGACGCCTGTTCATGATACCCTCGCCGACCACGCCTTCTACCGTCGCGTCGACGCCCAAGCAGAGTGGTTGGTCGCCATGCAACGAAACGACACGTTCACCGCATCATTTGCTGAAGCCCACCTGCTCGATCACGAGCTCCTCCTCCCCATGGGAACATGGTCCGATGGCACAGCCGCAAAGCCACTTGAAGCNGTAAAAGCGCCTTACGTGGAAGGCGCAACCTGGGTGGAAGGATGCCANGAGCAGGTTGACGTGTGGTCGTGAAAGGCGCCGAGAGAGAGATTTGAACTCCCGAGGGACGGACCCACGCGATTTCCAGTCGCGCGCACTACCAGGCTATGCGATCTCGGCTTAGCCCGGCCAGCGGCCACCCACGTTTAACGCTCACTCTTCGACGCAGGCAGCAGAGGAAAGGCCTCAAAGGGCCTCGCTCGACCACCNACCATGGCCGAGGCCACGGCGCGCGAGGACGACGCGCCTGTTGCCCATCGGTTGCGCCTCTCCGAGGTNAAACTCAAGCGCGCCACTCCGTCCATGGGTCCGCTCACTGAGCCCACCGATCGCATCCGTCGAGAATGGACCTTCATCACGGCGCTGACCCAGGCCGANGACAGGAAGCAAGGCGCCATCACACTCGGGATNGGCATGGCNGCTTTCTTGCTGGGAAGCATGAGNGGAGAGGTGTTCAGCGGGGGGGACCCCACCACGACGGGCCTGACGACCGTCTCAGGGGCGGCATACGTGCAAACCTTGGCTTCCTTGGCTGGATGGATTTGGTTCGCCGTTCGACTCTGGACGACGTACCCCGTGATGCGCGTTCACGCCCTCACCATGTTCGTCAGCTGGGGCATGCTGTTCTTTGCGCAGCTCCTCTTTCACGTGGAGAACCCAAATTTCCCGCTTGACGTCACCGTCTCGCAACTGTCCTTTGGAGGNCTTTTGTCCGTGGTTGCCGTGTTCATGCTCTACATGCTGAGCACCGCCGTTCGGGAAACCCGCGACCTTCACGTCGAGGAAAATCACCTCCACGAGGACGTTCGAAAGATGACGGAAGAAATGGAGGAGCATTCGCTGTTTGGTTGGGCTGCCCTGTTCATGGTGTGGGGCATCGTCGTCGTCATCAACGCATGGAGTGGNGCACATTTCGTCTCGGATCGCTTTGCCGACCGGTGGGGTGTGCTGACCCTCCACGTTCTGACCGCACCGCTGGTGCTTGGCGGGCTGCTCATCGTGGCGTGGTTCCCGCAGCGCATGCTTGGACAGAACGCCAAGGTGAGGACCCGTGCCGCTCACTTGGCGGAACAGAGCTCAGCGCCNGACGCGAATCTGCTCGAAGGCGATTTGTCGTGCCCATCGTGTGGTGCCAAGAGCGAGGACCTTGAGCGTCGTGATGGCGAAGTCTTCGTGCGTTGCATGAACAGCGACTGTGACGGGTGGGGCAAATTGGACGGCGCCTGTGACGCATGTTCAACACCAACCGCAAGCCGATTGACGTGTGTGTCTTGCGGATTGAACACCACGGTGAACGATTATCTCGTCAGCAAAGAGGCATGGTAAGGATGTTGCATCGACGCGAAGACTTCCCACTGCTCAGGGACGATGGCGCCCCCGCNTACCTCGACAACGCCTGTGTGACGCTCAAACCAGATGCCGTGATTCAAGCCGTGAATGAGTATTACACCATGCGTCCGGCTTGCGGGGGTCGATCGGTGCATCGATTGGGTACCTCTGTGTCCCAAACCATGGCGTCGTCACGACGCCTGCTCGCTCAGCACATCGGAGCGCNCAACGTCAACGAAGTGGCGTTCATGAAAAACGCCACNCACGCCCTCAATCAGGTCGCACAAGGCCTGTCGTGGAACAAAGGTGACGTCATCCTCACCACCGACAAGGAACACAACTCAAACCTCGTGCCATGGCTTGANCTTGAACGCTCGCACGGGGTGGACCACAGGGTCTTACCGTCGACCGAAGAGAACACCTTNGATTTGGAAGCGTTTGAAGCGACNTGCGCCGAACTTGGCGAACGGCTGAAGATGGTCTCCGTCGGTCACGTGAGCAACCTCGATGGCGTCAGAGCGCCCGTCAAAGACATCGCACGCATCGCCCATGACCACGGCGCCCTTGTGTGCGTGGATGGGGCCCAATCGGCCCCACACCTGCCCATTGACGTCGAGGACCTTGGTGCCGACTTCTTCGCATGCTCCATTCACAAGATGATGGGGCCCTCCGGCATGGGGGCGCTGTGGGGCCGCATGGAGCTGCTTGAGACCATGCACCCGGTCCTGACCGGGGGTCACACCGTGGCCACGTCCACCTACGACGGCGTGCAATGGGCGGCTCCGCCGGCACGCTTCGAAGCCGGGCTGGGCCACTATGCCGGCATCGCAGGGACGGAAGCTGCGTTGGCCTACCTCTCGGACCTCAACCTCGACGACGTGCACGAGCATGAGAACAAGATCAACCGCATCATGAGCGACGGCATTCGGGATTTAGAAGGCGTGACCATCATTGGTCCGGAGGACGCAAACCGCCGAGGNGGCATCTGCTCCATCCTGCTTGACGAACATCTTCCATCGCATGACTTGGCCATCCTGCTTGATGAGGCCGCAGGCGTCATGGTTCGNTCTGGACGTCACTGCGTGCACTCATGGTTCGAGGACAGGGGCGTCAGCGGAGACTCGCTGCGAGCCAGCGCGTATTTCTACACCTCGGAAGAGGATGCACGACGCTTTGTTGACGTCTTNTCAGAGGCCGTCAACGCCTTCAACGCAGCCTGAGGATGCATCATGGAGCCGCCCACAGACATCCCACCGGCTCCTCTCCTACCGGAGGAGACCACGCTGCCCGGCACCGGAATGACGGCTGCCTTCGTCGCCCTCGCCGTCCTTTCCGCGGGCGTGCTCGCTGTCGTGCTCCTGNTGCCTGAAGACAACCTGTTGATTCAGCCCTCCCGTCTTGCCCTNGANGCTGAAGAAGAGGCAACCCTCCTCGTCGCGGCCACAGAAGGCTACACGGGCGCAGGTGTCGAGGTGTGCATGGTGGATTCCGGCATCGATCTNCAACACCGTGACATGAACCACCTGACGTTGGCAGGTTGGCTNGACGTCGTGGACAACGGCACCGCCGCATACGACGATCACGGGCATGGTACATCGATGGCAGGTCTTCTCGTCGCTCAAGGTGGTTTGACCGGATTGGCACCGGATGTGAACCTCCACGTGGTGAAAGGTTTGAGCTCGACCGGCGAAGGCGACGACCAAGATCTCTCNGATGCGATCGACTGGTGCATCGACCAGGGTGCACACATCATTTCGCTGTCGCTAGGCGGCGCGCCCGGGGCGCTGTCCTTCCTGCCAGGCGGCGGTCGAGCCAGCGAAGCCGCCGTCGAACGGGCCCTGGCGCAGGGGATATTCGTCGTGGCAGCAGCAGGCAACGACGGCGGGAGCGGTGACGACGGAGATGTGGCAAGCCCAGGGTCCGTCGACCTCGCCATTTCGGTCGGAGGCGTGCACATGGATGGCGCACATTGGAGCGGCTCATCCATCGGTGACAACGACGGACGGTTGCTCCCTCTTCCAATCCTGTTCCCTCGACAAGACCCCGATAAGAAGCCGGAACTCATGGCGCCCGGAGCCGGTGTGGCCGTGGTCAACGCTGACAGCAACACGTGGAGCCTCGTCAACGGCACGAGCGCCGCGACGGTCTTCGTCACCGCGGCCCTCGCTCACCTGCTCGAAGCACGACCCGACCTGAGAAGCGGTGGCGTGAACAACAGTGCAGAGCAAACCATCGAAGACGTGAAAACAACGCTGATGGAAACCGCGCGGCCCCTACCCGGGCAAGACGGACACGATGACGCGTACGGCTACGGCATCGTTCAAATCGACCGCTTGCTGGAAGCCTATGCGTGATCAACTCAGTTTGCGGACCGCCACGATGGTCCCGCCATGGACCGTAACAAAGGCCATATCTTGCTCCTCTGAACACCGATGCACGAAGGAGATCCAGGCGTTGAATCCTGCAATGATGGCGGCACCTTCCTCGGTGCTGTCGCTGATGTCCTCTCCGGGAACGGGTGGTTCGATCATCAACAGCACGCCTCCTTTTCGAAGCAGGTCCATCGCGGCCGATGCACGTTCACCGAGGGAATCGATCCCTCCGCGGAGGACCAGCACGTCAAGGGCATCCATGAGGGTGGGTGGGCGTTCTTTGCTGGCCAGATGAGCCAGCCGCCATGCGCGGGTTTGCGGCGCATGTTCGTCGACGGTCCCCACGACCACGCGCCCGGCATCGTCCATCCCGTAGCGTTTGAGCACGCGGTCGAGGATGACGGCGAATCTGTTTCCCTCCTCCATGACGTCAAACATTTCCGGAGCCACCACGTCGTCCCTGCTCCAAGCATCGAGCAACCAAGCGGTGGTGTGACCGATGGTGGCGCCGACCTCAGCCACCCTGCGCGGCTGAAGGGTCACCACGATGTCCCTGAGCCGACGGACCACGGAAACCGTCGGCACGTCAAGGCCCATATGGCCCATTTGCACCCCGATGTTCGCAGCGATCTCGGGGGCGTCTCGACCGAGGTCTTGCCGAGCACCCAGGGCGGCGCGAAAGGCAGCCTCAGGCGAAGGTGATGCCTCCCCGTTCGCCATGTGGGCGGGTCCATGCAGCACGGTTTGAACCTAAGCCTCCCTCCGATGGGTTCAAACCACGTGGTTTGAGGCCGGGTCATGGACGAGGAGGGCGATGGCCTCGATGTGGAAGAGGAGGTCCTCCACAACGCGATGATTTGCCCTTCATGTGCGGAGTTTGAAGGACACGACATCCTCGCCTCCAAACCGAAAGGAAGCGGCCACGACCACCGCGTGCGTTGCCAAGGATGCGGCCACGTCTACACCGTCCATCTGCGCCCACCCAAGGCGGTGGTCGTCCCGTTCATGCTGACGGACGGTCCAGAAAGCCAGATGGTGTCCTTGGAACTGGACGCCGATGAGGTGCTGGACCTCGACGACGTGTTCGAAGACGGCGGCATGCTGTGGCGCGTCACCCACCTCGAAGATTCGGAAGGGCAAAGCATCTCGACGGGCATAGCCGAGAACGTTCGACGCGTTGTCGCCATGCGTGAAGACCTCATCCGGGTTCGCATCACGCTGACCGTTGGCGACCGCTCCCGGCCCGACCACATGGTGTGTCAGCCAGACACGACCTTCACGGCCGGCACCATGATCGATCATGGCGGTCGAACGTGGATCCTGCGGGCCATCCATACCGGCCGTGGTAGGACGCTCAAGGGAACGGTCCCCGCAAACCGCATCGTTCGCATGTACCTCCACCAGCCGCCGGCACCGGAACCCACGAAGCCCATGAGCGGAAGGGAGCGCAGGCAGGCATGGAAGGAAGGCCGTCTCGGGTTCAACCCAAATCCAGTGGTTCCTCGACAAAACGAGGACCGAGGCCGGAAACGTGGACGACGTTGATCACGGCCGGTTGGTCCACGGCATCAGGAAAGCCTTGGCGACCTGTGTGGCCACCGTTGGGTTCTCCTTCAGTCGACGGATGCTGTATTCGTACCATTTCTCTCCGTAGGGGATGTAGACCCGGGTCCTGTGACCTTGTGCACGCAAGCCCCGGCGCAAGGGGCCACGGACACCAAGCAGCATCTGGAATTCGTAACCCGGACCTTTTCCGAGGCGTTCAGGCGGTGAAGGCTGCCGAGGATCCACATCTTCACCGGGCGTCCATCCACCTTGCTTCAGCGCCGCAAGCGATGCATCGATCACCGCGTCGTCATGCGATGCGATGCCAATGTATGCGCCCTGTTCCAGCCCGCGGACCACGCTCGCTACGGTGGCGTCCGTGATGGCCTGGCGCGACGTGTGAGCGATCGATTCGGGCTCAAGGTAGATGCCCTTGCAGATGCGGTGATCCGCACCCACGCCGATGGCGCCGGCCATGCGGTCGATGTCGTCGAGGGTACGGTGCAAGCGTCCTTGAAGCACCGTGCCGACGTTCACGAGGCCTTCTGCATGAAGGGTCAACACCACGTCAATGGTGGCGTCCGTGACGCGGTGATCTTCCATGTCGAGACGAACGAACATGTCGTGTTCTGCCGCTTCTCGAACCAAGGTTCGGATGTTCTCCAAACCCACCGTTTCATCGATCAAAAGGCCGAATGCAGTGGGTTTGATGGACAGGTTGGCGTCGAAGCCATGCTCCAAAATTTGGGCCATCACGCGACGGTATTCCTCGAGGAAGTAGGTGGCCTCGTCGAGCGTCGTGATTTCCTCGCCAAGCACGTCGATGGTGAAGCACGCACCTTGCTCGCTCAACCGATGCATGACGCGGACGGCGTCATCGAGCGTCGAACCAGCGACATAGCGGCGCGAGATGTACCTCACAAACCATCGGGGCATCACCCCGGTCATGGCCACGATGGCCCGTGAGATGGGGCCCGCTTTCGCCATGATTCGGCCTGTCGTCGGCGCTTCTTGACGCTTCCTCGCCCATCAGGCGTCCTGAAGCATGCTCGCATGCTCTGCGGAGTCCACCACATGCACACCTATGGCCTCCAGGTGCTCGAAGAGTGCACGCCGCTCCCATCCACGGAAGGACTTCCGATCGAAGCTGATGACCATCGTTCTGTCGGGGTGAGCAGCACGCGTGGCCTCGATGGCCGTGTTGACGGCATGGGACCAGCGGCCCTGCACCTTTCCGTCATCCATCCGAGAGAAGGGCAAGGAGTGGTTGGCGAGCATGTGGCCGAGCAGGGCCCCGTCCTGACCCGCCATGGCGTTGCCACGTGGCGCATAGTGCCCTCCGCCAAGCGTGACCAGCACAGGCACGTGCGACGGCTCGTTTGGCGCCTGCCCTCCCTCCAGTTCGAGGCGGAGCACGTCGAGAAGCACATCCGCCCACACCTCAGCCGCACCCGCGTGGGCCCACGTTGCGGCTGTGGAGCCGACCTCAAGGAAGGCAGCGGGTCCGTGTTGCCATGGACCGTGATGCGTGACCTCCAGGCTGACCTCAAACTCAGGGATTCTTTCGTCGTCGGCATACCGCTGGAGCGCACGCCAAAACGCGGCGAGGCGAGGANAAGGCGGTGGTGCTTNGCCGGCNCGACCTCCGTAGGGAGGCGTTNCTTCGGGTTCAAGGTGNGGCACGCCAATCGGATGAACGGTCAAGCANGGCCGACCGCTTGCNGCGGCGTGTTTGGAGAGGAAGAGCACGTCTTCGACCTCNTCCCCTGTGGCGTCCGTCCATCGACGGTCGAGGTGATCTTGGTCGAGGTGAAATCCNGAACGGCTCCAAACACGAACTCGACCTTTGAGGTAGGTNGGCGATGATTCAACATGCTCNCCTTCGACGAACACCTNACGCTTCAGCAGAGCATTGAGCATGCTGGTGGACGCCTCATCACCAGCACAAGCCACGACGAGCACCACCCCCTGCATGGTTGCCGCACGCGCTTCACCTTGACGTGCCTTGTGGCGAAGGTCCATGAGCGACGAGNCAAAGGCCAACCCGTGCAGACCTGTCCGTTTCCACCCGCGTGGATTCGACCCCANGATGACGGCCTGCTCTTGGTNGGGCGGGACGGTGANGTGCTCAACTCAAACCGTGACGGCCAGCACCTCGGACAACCNGTGTGTCCGTTTCCCATGGCCCTCACGCATGGTGTGGTCCTTGGCTCACGCTTGCTCGCCACTTGGATGGACCATGAGTTGCGTATGGCCCGGTTNGCTGCCTTGGACATGAATGCCCTCATTGATGGCCCGTCCAGGGCTTCCGTTCGTCGTGGCGAAGTCGCTGCCCTTCATCCCTCNGGCCATCTGTGGTCGCACGCACTCGACGCTGAACCCTTGGCGCTCATCGAACACCATGGCAACGTGGTCTTGGCTTTGCATCCAAATGCGCTGTANCTGATCGATGAAGAGGGGCGCGAACTTGAGCGGACCACCCTGCCAGAACCCCTGGATTCACTNGGTGCTGGGCTCGTGCACCTGCANAGCGAGANCGATGAAACGGTTCTGGTTACGTTGCGTGATGGCTCCAGCCACAGGGTGAGCTTCGACGGCTCGGCCGCTGTGCCGCTCGGACGGGCGCCATCCGATCAGCCCATCCGCGACGTGGCCNACGGGCCGCAAGGGAGGTTGCTCCTGACCGAAAGCCACGATGCCTTGTGGCTGGATGGCGACANGGTTCGAATGACGGCCAGACTGAGTGGGCCACCGGGGCANGTGCTGTGGTCNCCNGAACACGAGGGCTGGCTGATTGCTGGATGGAGGGAGCGGGTGTTGCTCTCATCCTCGGGTTTCAAGCGGATGGAGCAGAACAACGTCGACGTCGCCGTNTATTCCANGGAATCGAANGTGATGATNGTCGACAACGACGGCACGTGGAGTGCCTTCGAAGCGTGATCATTCGTCGTTCTTNACGGTGTANCCGCAGCGACCGCAGGATTTGCGGTTGCCGTGAACGGCAAGGAAAATGCCGGGGCCGCATTGAGGCTCCGGACAGTACTCGCCCTTGATTTCGAGGCCGTTTTCACCGACCACGAACTTGGACACCTTGGCCTTCTGCCACTTGTCGCCCATCAGGCCTCACCTCCGTCGTCNTCTGCAGCGGGCTCGGCNGAGCCGCCGTGAAGGGCCTCGTGGCGCTTGTGGATGTAGGCNGGCTCGACGGTCATGGCCTCAACGTTGGCGTAGACGTAGGCACGACCCGTGGTCATGGCCATGCCAAACCGCGTGTTGCAGTCCTTGACGATGACCAAGTCTGGGTTGGCTCCGGGCTCAAGCCCACGGACCATTTCGATGACCGCCTGTCGGGAGGGCGTGGATTGCTTNGGGTGCTTCCATCGGAATTCAATCTCCACGCGNTGGAGAAGCTTGTTTTCGGTACGGTTGACGATTTCCATGGCAATCTCTCCTCAGTAGACGTTCACCTTCAGGGCATACTGCCCGGGTTGACTGACCTGGAGACGCTTGGCGATTTCCGAGCGCTCAGGCTGCATGATGATGACAAAGCCTTGCCAGTCGGTCGAGACACGAGCGCTTGGGCAACGGGGGCATTGGTCGACCTTGTCGGCCANAATCATGTGGCATTCTCCGCANGCAAAGGGTTGTGCTGGCATCATNTCACCTCAGTTNTCCTTCTCCCAAGCCTGGCTACCAAGACCGGGCTGCTTGCAGGTCAAACCGATCTTGGACCGGCGGGGATCGGTGGTGTCTGGNGAGAGGGACACAATGCGGGCACGGACGTGTGAGCCGACGGCCAAACGCTTGCCGCCCGAGCGGCCTTCNATGATGCCGGCTCCAACGTTCACATCGACCATGTCTTCCATGATCTGNGACTTGTGGAGAAGGGCTTCCATCGGTCCGATGCGGATGAAGGCACCGAATTCGTTGATTTCAGAGACGGCACCCTCGACCACCTCGTAATCTTCCATGCAGAAAACGACGGCGTCGAACTTGACCTTCTGGTAGATGGCACCGTCACCGTGAATGATGCGGCCACGNCCGATGGCTTCGTGGTTGGAGGTGACGAGGACGAAACGGTTCTGNTCGTCGAAGCGACCTTCGAAGGCGGTCATCGCCAAGCGGTCGATGTGCTGGTCGAGCGAAGCGCCACGACGCATGTACTCCGCAGGAATGCGGATGGTGTCCTCTTTGCTGACGATTTTGTACATCGCAAGTTCCCCCCCGGGTCACTCCACGGGCCGGGAACCGGTTCCGTCCGTCACAGGCGAGTGCCTCTGGAAGGAGCGACCGAAGTCGTTCTGCCGTCCGTCACCCCGTATATGAAGCGCACGGTGACGGCGTTGAACATTTGGCGCGCAGGCGCTCGTTCTTTGNCCTCATCNCACCAAACCCATAACAACCTCGCGCGGCCCACTCTCCCTGATGGAAGCCCCATCTCGGTCGTTGTGGGACGCAAAGGGTGTGGCCACCCTCTTGCTTCTGATGTTCCTCCTNCCGNTGGGCATGGGCCTCGTGCAACCGGANGCACTCCCAATGCCTCNNGCGGCAAACNGNGCNNGNGAGGANNGNGANGCNCCGANACAACCATGGCCTCAGTACATGGGTTCAGCCAACAAAAACGGAACNATGCCTGACCACGCCCCTACAGGCGGGCCTGGTATGGATGCGGTCAGCAACGTGACCGTGCTTGGGACCATCGACGACCCCGTCATCAACTGGGTTGGCAGCGAGGACGGAGGGGTCACCACCTACGGCAGCCTGATCTTGGACCTGTCAGCGAACGTGGTTCGCAGCGACGCTGCGCAGGAACGTTGTGCGGCCGGCGACATGTTTGCCCTCGTCATCGATTCNCCCGACGGCGCTGAGCACACCATGCGGTTGATCACCGGCGACGACGCAAAAATCGCGTGGGAAGTCAACCTTGGCACNTCAGAAACCATTCGCTCCACACCGGTGGTGGCCGACATCGACGACGACGGTGACGTGGAAATCATCGTGAGCAAAGACACNAACAGTGGCCTGGACGTTCAAGCCTGGTCACCAGAGCTGGAATGCGATGCGTCAGGGTGGGTGCGGACCGGACACAGCAACGAGCGCCTGTGGACGTGGTCCGATGCAGATTACAGCCTCAGTGCACCGTCCCCTCACCTGCCCTCCTCACAAAGTGGGCACAGGGCAGTCACGCAACCGCTCTTGGCGGACGTTGATCTCGACGATGCTCCCGACCTTGTGCTTGCCGTCGTCGACGAAGCCACCGACGACCCCACCCTTATCGGGCTCCCGTTGAGCGGCGCAACGCCTGGTGCACCGCTTTGGGAGGTGGCGCTTGACCGCGGCACGCATCCCTCTGACCCGNCCGCAGTCCGCATGGATGCGTCAAACGTTCACGTGGTGTTGACCACCATCGACGCCTCCAGTGGAGCGATGTGGGCATGGAAGGTGGACGGCGGGAACGGCGCCCTCGATTGGGAGCGGGCCCCTGTCCCAGGGACCGATTCCGACCAAGATGCGCCTCGACTCAAGCTCCCGGGGCCAGTCATCGTCCAGCTTGATGCGGATGCTGAACCCGAGGTCATCCTCACGGTGCCGACGGACCCGAACGGCCGAACTTCGGGGAGTGGAGCGCGCTTCGTGGCCATGGAGCTGACCTCGACCACGGAGCTGTTTTCCTTCCGAGCGCCAAACGGGTATGCTGACGCTGCACCGCTCCCGGTCGACACCGATGCAGACGGCNTNCACGACCGGCTCTGNTGGGTNACGTGGTACTCGACCTCCGCGACGAGCTTCAATCGACANGGGATGGCGGGTTGCCACGACATCACCGCTNACCCCCCGGTCAAGGAATGGAGCCGAACGATGGAGCGCGGGAGCGGGAACGACAACGACGAGATCGCCGTCGCTCCACCGCTGTGGATTGACGTGGACGGCGACGGACCTGCAGAACTCCTCGTGGCCTTTGGACGGAAATTGCATTGCTTCGACGGCGAAACTGGAGCGCCAACGGACGTCTCGACGCCGTGGGAGGACCCTGTGTCGCTCCCACACCGCACGTGGGCTGCGCCGGCTGCAGGCGACATGGACGGCGACGGCCACCTCGACATCCTCATCGGTGACATGCTCATTTCTCAACGTCAAGCCGACCTTCAGACCCTTTCGGACGGCCGTGCGCTGTTTTTCACGCCAGAGGACCCAGACCCCGGTGAGGCGTACACGGTGTCAGCGCGTTTCGAAAACGTCGGGACAGAAGCGGCTCAGGACGAGGTAGATGCTGTGCTGCTGAAGGACGGTGACGTCATTTCGAGGTACAGGTTGGACGATTTAGAACCGATTGACCCGAGCGGTGAAGGCACCACCGCCTCTTTTTCCGTGGGCCTTACGG
>NZMM01000075.1 GCA_002694585.1 Methanobacteriota archaeon | reverse complement strand
CCAGCAGGTCTGCGACGCTTCCAGTCGGGGCAGCGCGTCCACCGTCCACCAGGTGAACGGCTTCGAAGAGGGCCAATCCAAGCATCACGTCGGGTTGATTGGCCAAGCCTGCCTTCAAGCGTGGGTAACGCTCAGCCACCGATGCAGCGGCTTCGTGATGTTCAGACAAGGCCTCGCGAAGGAGGCTCGGCGCGGTGGCGGTACCGGCGGGAAGTTTTGGTCGCCTGACGATGTCCTTGGGCAGTTTGGTCAGGTCGGCGGCGCGGCGCAAGGCCGCCTTTTCTTCGCCGCTTTCNGGCAAGCGCCACGTCATCGGCAGACGGTGTGCGGCCTCGCGATGCGGCGCTCCCAAGAAGGGAACCCGGACTTCGAGCCCGTGTGCCATCGAGTGGCGGTCCACCAAGCGCAATTGGAAGTTGCTGAGTTGACCGTGCTCGAGTTCGAAGCCGAGCATGTCCTGCAGCACCCCCACGCGCTCCTCTGGAACGTGGCCGTCATCAAGCCATGTCTCGCCGCTCAAAGCCCCAGAAAGCGACGCGGCCGCAACAGGATGGTCCATCGCTTCGAGGCGTTGGTGGACCAAGGCCGCGTGTGCCTGTGGGTCACGGTAGCGCGGGTAACCTGCGTGCAGCTCGTCCGCACCCTGACCGCATAGGCCGACCTTCACGCTGGACGCCATCGTCTGAAACAGCGGNTGGAAGAACATCACCGACGTATCGAGGTCTTCACCGTGCCACACCAGGTTCGGGAGGTGGCGGTCAAAGTCGCCCTCGTCAAGCAGGTGCTGATGGTGCTTCAANTCCAGAGCAGAAGCGACCGNTTCAGCGGCCTTCCAATCCGGATTNTCNTCGCTGCCCGCCACCGTCCAGACCTCTGGAACGGGTTGGCCCGCTCGCTCCGCTGCTTCGTGGGCGACCGCGGCCACGAGGGCCGAATCAAGGCCACCAGACAGCACGATGCCCACAGGAACGTCAGCCATGAGGCGCTGTTCCACACTCACGATGAACGACTCAAGCAAGGCCGGGGCCTCTGTGCGTGGGTCCCATGACGAAGCAGGCGTGAGGTGCTGACGCTCGATGTCCGCCCGCGACGTCATGATGGCGCGTCCGTGTTCGTCGAGCGTCCAGACTTCGACCGTNCCGGGACGAACTTGTCGCGTGTCCTGAATCAGCGTGGTCATGTCCAGTGGATATTCCCACGCGAGACGGAGGGCGAGTGCGCCCTCNTCCAGCAGAGGAACGTGGCCTTCGTGTGCTCGCAGNCCCTTCATTTCGGAGGCGAAGATCATGCCACCGTCAACCTNGGCCATCACCAANGGCTTGATGCCCATCGGGTCCCGNGCNANGATCAGNTGACCCGCAGCNGCATCCCANAGCGCGANAGCGTACATCCCGTCAAGNCNGCGAATCCACGCAGCATGATCGGTCGCNGACGTCGCNCCANCTGCAGCCGCCTGCGCNTGAAGTGCCAGCACGACCTCGCTGTCCACCTTGCGCTGAAAGCGGTACGAACTGCACGCTGCACGCAGGTCNAGNTGGTTGTANATCTCGCCGTTGACCACGGCGACCGCGCCATGCTGACCGACGATGGGTTGCTGGCCNCCGTCGAGGTCGAGAATGGCCANGCGCGTNTGGGCCAGTCCGACGCGCTCGTCGGCCCAGACGCCGTCACCGTCCGGCCCACGATGGCGCTGCANCCGGTTGATGCGGTGAAGCACGGCTTCGTCGGGCCGGCCCAGCATGCCGCCAATGCCGCACATGAGAAAACGTCCCAGCGGGTCGCCTTTGAAGGCTCGTCCGAAGGTTCGGCAAAGGTCAGTAACCCCAGACGGGGTAAGCNAAGGCCGTCACGGCCAGCGCGATGACGGCGAGTCCAAACACCACGAAATAGGTGGACTGAGCAACTTCNGTCTTGCTCTCTTCTTCGCCCATGTTCATCCCTGAACGTGCCACNGAGAACCGCCCTTTGAATGTAGTGGGGTCACAACCACGGGACGGCCAGCAACACGGCCAAGAGCGGAATGAACAGCATGGTTGCGTTGTCGTCGATCCACCTCAAGCGCGGCCACTCTGAAGCGACGCAAATGAAGGGAAGGACGGGCACCAAAACCCATGGCGTGGCCATGACAACGGCGAAGGCCGACCACACGCCGATGAGCACCAACGTGGCCCACATCGACGCCGTGCGGTTCTCTTGCCCAGCACGCCGTAGTTCGCCCAGAAGCGGATCGCCAATGGCGAGGGAGAAGATCAGCGGATAGCCCAGTTCNGGATGATCATGGAGGGTCAGGAGCACCACGCCGATGGCCAACGCACCCCACGCCAGGGCCGAGACTTGGGTGGCCTCGTAATCACGCTGTCCGAAGACNGTGATGCCCGTGCGCAAGCGCACAGCTTCGGCNACGATGAGCAAGAACACGAGCGCTGAGGCGAATTGTTCGGCGCTGCTCAGGCCCACGCGGTCCGCGAGGTCCGCCGCNTGTTCGTAGTAGATCCAAGGAATGGCGACCATCCCAAGATGAACGCCGCGCCTCAGAACNTGACCCCACACTCCNCCCACGGAATGTTCCTTTGGGTCGGTGAGGGGCACCATGCCGTTGTCGTCATCCTCCACGCCAAATCACCTCGACGGCGTCCTCGGGAGCGAGGCTACCGTTGGCGATACGGGCGAGGATGTCCTCATAGTCCTCATGGCGGACGAGGCGGGCTTCAGCGGCGTTTGCCAGCCGCTCNCGCGCACGCGCCCGCTCGCTNCCCGGCCGCGCCTCCAAGGTCCGAAGGGCGTGGAGGGCTTCNGGCAGGCCAAGGCCGGTCTGGGCCGACATCAGCAGCACCGCGGGCGGGTCAGGCCCGTCCAAGGCAAGGGAATCCCGCAACTCAGCAGCATGGCGTTCCGCGCCGTCAAGGTCCGCTTTGTTCACCAACACGAGGTCGGCCAATTCGAGCAANCCTGCTTTCTCNGCNTGCACCGCATCCCCACGGGCTGGACCTTCCATGAGCACGATGCGGTCGGCCACCGCGGCACAGCGCACCTCGGATTGACCCGCACCCACCGTTTCGATGATGACCAGGGGCCAGCCGCAGCCGTGGAGGACCTTCACGAGGTCACCCAGCACGGAAGGGATGCTGCCGCTGGAGCGGCGCGTTGCGATCGAACGGACGTAGATGCGCCGGGCGAGGGCCTCGTCGTCGGGCGACGTCAGCCGGATGCGGTCCCCAAGCAGGGCGCCGCCGGACAGCGCCGAAGACGGGTCAACGGCGAGCAGCGCCACGGGTTCGTCGCGTTCGGCATGGGCACGAAGCAGGTGGTCGATGAAGCAGGATTTGCCGACGCCGGGCGGACCGGTGATGGCAATGGAGCGCCCTACGGCACGCTGTGCGCCGAGGTCAGCGGCGGCGATGCGCCCGTCCTCGACGTCGGTCAACAGGCGGGCGAGGTCCCGTCTGGAGCCTGCTCGCGCCGCCTCAAGGCGGGCCGCCAGCGCAGCGGCGACCAACGGTCACGCCTCCCAAGTCCAACCGCCTTCGGCTCCCACGCCTGCATCGTCACGGGACGAGGCCTCCGCNACGAAGGCGCTGATGGCNTCNGTGGACGTGCCCGGGCCGAAGATGGCGCGCATGCCGGCGTCGTGAAGGGCGGGGCGGTCGGCGTCGGGAATGATGCCACCACCAAAGACGACGACGTCGTCGAGGCCCTCGTCCCTCAGCAATTGACAGATGGTCGGGAAGAGGTGCCCGTGCGCGCCGGAGAGGCTGGACAGGCCGAGGAAGCGGGCGTCTTCGTCCCGCACGGTGGCCACGATTTGCGCCGGNGTGCGTCGAAGCCCGGTGTAGATGACCTCGTGACCGGCGTCACGCAGCGCTCGGGCCACGACCTTCGCGCCACGGTCGTGGCCGTCGAGGCCGGGCTTCGCGACCACGATGCGCATGCTNCCCGCCATGACCTNGCCAGAGGCACGGCGGTTTTCAAGCGCACGGGCGACAGGGGCTCCATGCCGCGTTCTGGACACGGAACGGTCAAAGACCGACCCGGGGTCTANAANCCTAGGTGAGTCCATGACGTCCACTGAGGAACGCCTGAAAGACCTCCGAGCCCGNAAGGCCAAAGTCGAGGTCGGTGGCGGTCAGGCCCGCATCGAGGCCCAGCATGCCCGTGGAAAGATGACGGCGCGTGAGCGCCTCGAAATGCTCCTCGATGAGGGCAGNTTCCAGGAGATGGACGGCTTGGTCGAGCACCGATGCCGTGACTTTGGCATGGACCGCAACGTCATTCCAGGTGACGGCGTGGTGACCGGCCACGGCACCATCAACGGCCGCCAAGTCTACGCCTTTGCGCAGGATTTCACCGTCTACGGCGGCAGCCTTGGTGAGATGCACGGCCTGAAGATCTGTAAGGTGCTNGACATGGCCCTCAAGACCGGACGGCCGGTCATTGGCATGAACGATTCAGGGGGCGCGCGCATTCAGGAAGGCGTGGCCTCGCTCGGATCNTATGCTGAGATTTTCTTCCGCAACGTCCGTGCCAGCGGCGTCATTCCCCAGATTTCTGTCATCATGGGACCCTGCGCCGGTGGCGCGGTCTATAGCCCCGCCATCACGGANTTCGTCATCATGGTGGACCAGACCGCGCACATGTTCATCACCGGGCCCGAGGTCATCAAGACGGTCACCAACGAAGTGGTGACCTTCGAAGACCTCGGNGGAGCGATGACCCACGGTTCGAANTCCGGCGTNTCGCACTTCACCGCAGAGGACGACGCAGGCGCCATCGACCTTGCCCGGGACCTCGTGGACCTGCTGCCGCTCAACAACATGGAGAAGCCCCCAGAGAAGCGCAGCAGTGATCCCATCGACCGCGTCTGCGAAGCGCTGGATGCCATCCTCCCTGACGAGCCAAACAAGCCCTACGACGTGGTGGACGTCATCCGCGAGGTTCTCGATGANGGCGGCTTCATGGAAGTGCAGGCCGACTGGGCGCANAACATCGTGTGCGGTTTCGGCCACCTCGGCGGTCGCACCGTCGGCGTCGTCGCCAACCAGCCGAAGGTCCTCGCCGGTTGNCTGGACATCGATGCCTCGGACAANGCTGCACGCTTCGTGCGCTTCTGCGACGCNTTCAACATCCCGCTGGTGACCTTCGAAGACGTCCCCGGCTTCCTTCCAGGGACCAGCCAAGAGTGGGGCGGCATCATCCGCCACGGCGCCAAACTNCTGTACGCCTTTGCCGAGGCCACCGTGCCGAAGCTCACCGTCGTGCTGCGCAAGGCCTACGGNGGNGCNTACGANGTNATGTCCTCGAAGCACCTNCGCGGNGATTACAACGTGGCGTGGCCGACCGCGGAACTCGCGGTCATGGGCGCCGATGGCGCGGTTGAGATCATCCACCGGCGGCGCATCGCCAACGCGCGAAACCCTGAACAGGAGCGTGAGCGCCTGACCACNGACTTCAACGAGACNTTTGCCAACCCGTACAAGGCGGCCAGNTTGGGNTACCTTGACGACGTCATNGAGCCTTCGCAGACCCGNCGGCACCTGTGCCGAGCCCTCGACATGCTCGCGGACAAGGAAGAACTGCGACCGGCCCGCAAGCACGGCAACATCCCACTGTGAGGCCTGACNATGACCGANGAAGCCGTTCTCCGCACCGCGGCCATGATGGCCGTGATGAGCATGCTGGAGGAATCCTCCGGCACCGCCAACGTTGGACGCACGCCTGGTGAAGCGTGGAGCAGCGACCACCGGCGTCAAGCGATGGGCCGCCAGAGCCTGATGCGCACCCGCAGCGGCCGCGCCCCATGGAGGTGACCAGATGAGCAACACCCGCACCGTGATCGTTGACGGCGAGACGTTTGAAGTGACCATCGAAGGCGATGGACCGACCTATCAGGTCGAGGTTGGAGGTCGAACCTTCGAGGTCGAGGTGCCCAACGCTGGCCCCGCACCAAAGCGACGCTCCGGCGGCGGTGGCAGGAAGAAGCGCTCCGGCACTGTGTCGGCCAACATTCCCGGCAAGGTCGTGACCGTCGAGGTCACCGAAGGCCAACACGTCGAGGAAGGTCAGGTCATCCTCATCCTCGAAGCGATGAAGATGCAAAATGAGATTCAAGCCCCGGTCACGGGNACCGTGACCTCCGTCCAGTGCGAGGAAGGCGAGGCNATCGAAGCCAACGTCCCTCTCGTGGTCATCGAACCGGACCCCNCAGAGGACGACGAGGCTTGAAGANNAACNACGACGAGGTGANANCATGACCGACGNNCCGGTGTGCGANCTNCCTGGCTGTGGNAAGCCNGGNACGATCACNTCCCGNCTCTCCCCNGAGGGCTACCTTGTGGCCACNGGAAAGAAGGCCTATTCCTTCCGCGAAGCCTACCGGCAGTTCTGCTATTGCGAAGGCTGCCATGACGANTTGATGNGCGGCGTGTGGTCGCGTGTCCGCAAACCTGACGACAAGCGCGACGGGCACGTGGCGCCCACGGCCATTTGAGCAAACGGGGAAGCCCCTTTAGGGGAGCAGACCACCGTTGGGCCATGCTTGGAACCCGCGCACGCTCCCTCGCCCTTGCGCTGCTCTTGCTCCTNGGCACCATGACCGTGACCCCGGCCGTCGGTGCCGTCGGGCCGAACCAAAGCGACATGGGCATGACCTCTGGCGACCTTCCGGACAACCTGTCCACACCAACCAGCATTCCAAACCTCATCTTCAGCGGCTCCACATCGGGTTCTGGCGAATTGGTCTCGGGCACGGACGACNTTGATTTCCTNCGCGTGGCCCTCAACACCAACGAAGGTTTGGCCGCGGAACTGTCCTTCGCCTCNGGTGACGATTTCGATCTGGAAATCCTCGACACCAACCAGAATTCGATGGCCTTCTCCTACTTCGGCAACCCAGAAACGGTGAGCACCAACAGCAGCCTCACCAACCACGGCGGCATGGTGTACATCGGCATCTCTGCCTACTCCTTCGCCGGCACCTCCGGTGCGTGGAACTTGACCATCTGGAAGTTCACCACCGGCAGCACCGGTGGCGGCGGTGGTACGGGCAACAGCAGCGGCGGTGCGCCACCCAACCCCTGCACGGGCAACGGCACCACGACCTCGGACATCCTTGAGCCCAACGACAGCGTGGCCACCGCCACCCTCGCCTCCACGCTCCCCTTGGACTGCACCGGTTTGAGCATCCACAGCACGGTGGATGAGGACATCTTCGAAGTGAACATGGTCGCCGGTGTGACCTACTACGTCAACGTGACCTTCCAGCACTTCAACGGCGACATCGACACCGGCTGGGAAACCGCGACCGGCGGGTACCTCAGCGGTTCTGGCAGCACCAGTAACATCGAATCGATGACGGTCTCTGCCACGCTCACCCAAGCCACGTACGTGCGTGTTTACGGCTACAGCGGCGCCATCAACACCTACGACATCGAGATCACCACCGACCAACCCGGTGGCGGAGGGAGCTTCACCAGCGTTGTTCCAACGGTGGTCAACGAGACCACAACCGACCTCATGCTCAGCGGCCTGACCAACGGCAGCGCGTACAGCGTGAACCTCTCCTTTGAACAGCTCCTGGCCAACGGCACCACGCTGACCACTTCGCTCGGCGGACTGAACCACACCGCAAACGGCACCGGCCACAACGCGACCATGACCCACATCGCTGCAGCCATCAGCATGGAATCGGACGTGTGCATCGTCGCCGAACTGTACGACGCCAACGGAACCTTCGTGTCCAGCGGCCAGGATTGCTACTTTTTCGAAGTCCTCGTGGTCGAAGCAACCTCGTCCACCACCGGTGACATCGAAGCCACCAACCTCACGGTCAACACCGCGATGAGCCTGTGGTGGTTCGTATACGACCTGACGGCCTTTGACACCGCCTTGATGAGCAACGGCTTCGACGTCGAAGCCTCGCTGAACGCGTCCATCGTCAACGAAT
>NZMM01000074.1 GCA_002694585.1 Methanobacteriota archaeon | reverse complement strand
TTCGGCCATGCGGCGCTCGTTCTCGCCGAGCCCCTCCAGCCCGCCCTCTGGGACAGGATGCTGGATGACGGGAATGCGCCCCCCGTCGTGCTGGGCCAAGGCCAGCATCGCGGTCATTTGGGCGCGCACCAGGGTGGACACGTGGACCTCGTCGATCGGCAGCTGCGCGATTTGCCGTCCGCCCGCGACGGCCTCCTCGATGCCGACGTTGGTGAGGGGGACGTCGACCCAGCCGGTGAAGCGGTTGGCCGCGTTCCACATGGATTGCCCATGACGCATGAGGATGAGCAGGGCCATGGGACTCGTGTTGACCATGGCGCGGCCGGACATGAGGCTTCCCACGAGCTCAGGGTCCGAAGATGAGGGGCATCAAAGCGAGGATGCCGAGGGGAACAAGGCCCATCGTCATGTCCCGGCCGAGGATGACGAAACTCGTCCACACGTTGCGACGGATGATGACTTCCACGCTGGCCTCGATGTGTGCATCGAGCCGCTCCGAAAGGTGCGCTGCCCCTCGTCGTGCTGCTTCTTCCGCCGCACTCCAGGCCACCGCAGCCGCAAGCCCTTGTGGGGTGAATTTCCGTGAAAGCAGCGCAATGCCACCGGCTTTCTTGGCGATGCTCCACGCCCGCCCTCTTGCGCTTTCTTCCTCATCTCCCTCGCCTTTGGGCCCGTCCTCGCGGGCAAAACGCCGGAGCCAACGGCGGGCGCCAAGACCAACGTCAGCCACCTTTCGCAGGCGGTCCACGTCTTGCTTGATGACCGCCAACAGCATGCGCCGCGTACGACCAATGCGCATCAGATCAAGCACGAGCCACACGAGGGTCAGGAACATCAGCACAGCACCGCCAATCAGGCTGACCTCGTCCCAGGTTCGCCAACCGATTGGATCGGCCAATTGGCGGTAGAGCAGCACGATGGTCGGTGGCGCGAGCAGCGCCAAGGTCTCGTTGAGGATAAGCAAGCGGAGGCCCTTGATGGGCAACTCGCGAAGTTGTTTCAGGGCCCATCCTGCATGCGGTGCAACCTTCGCCACCGCTTGTCGCGCGGGGCGCGCAAGAAGGAGAAGACGGAACAGCAGGGGCAACCAGATGATGACCAACACGTACGCATCCCACGGCCCTTCTGGAGGGACGGACGGTGTCGTGATGGGCGTCGCCACGCCACACCATCAGCAGGACGGTCATCAAGCCCGCGGTAAGCGAAGGGCTGATGGCCGGGCTCTTTGTGGGGATGGCATGGTCTTCACACACCCCATGGCGGACTGGCTCGGGTTCTCCATCGACCGCGACTGGCTGGAGGCCAACGTCCGCTGGAGGGACTTCGGCACCGGCGTCCGCCTTGGCAAGCTCAAGCGCGAAGACGCCACCTCCCTCGTGCTTTACGACGCCGACAGCGAGGTCACCGTGGACGCCTTCATGCCCCACAGCCACCCAGGCGGTGAGTGCTACGTGGTGCTCGAAGGCGAGGTCTGGGACGAAGACGGCACCTACCCGGCCGGTTCCATCGTGTGGATGGACCGCGANACGACCCACACGCCAAAGACCCGCGGCAANACGNTGATCCTNGTGCTCTGGCCNGANGGCGTCAAGGCGGCGTGAGGGCATCNTCAAGGGCGAACAGGCCTCGCTCCAGACGNCGATCAAACCACCACGCACCNCCGGGGATNGAGGCTGCAATGAATCCGGCCGGCACGCACCGCCAGTCCCACCATCGGCCCACGCCGAGCATGAGGGCGAAGACGTAGAGCATGAACAGNNCNCCGTGGATNGGGCCGAGCACCTCCACCATGTGCGGCGCGTCCATGAGGTACTTCACCGGGGTCGCGATGCACATCAGCAGGACNGCGGAGAGGCCNTCAATCCAGCCGAGCCAGATGACCCAACGCATGGNNGNATNGANGNGGCGCCCCTTGATGAGGCCTGCCGTCAGGCGTCGGAGGTGGGCCGAAGCTCACCCGCAATGAACAAGGAAGCGNCGATGAGGCCGAGTTGAATCAGCAAGCGCACCACGTGCCAGACGTTGGCGTAGGTCTTGCCGTCCANCGGCACGTTCTCGACCCACATGTACAGGTTGGCCCAGTAGAGCACGACCAGCAGAGCGGCGCACGCAAGCCCGCCGTAGGCACGCGTGGCCGGCACGATCAGCGCAAGGCCCACCGCGATTTCNGCCACNCCGCTNGCNAGCACCCANAACCGTGGTGCGCCAAGGACCGCCGGCACNATCGGNTCGAACCAGGCAGGGTCGACAAAATGCTGGACNCCAATCCAGACGAAAGCCGCACCAAGCGCAAAGGCCGCGACCGTTCGGCCGAGGACNAGGACCTCCATGCTCACGCCTCAACCATGGGTCGGGAGGAACCGCACGAGGGGCATTCCTGTTCGGTGTCGTTGTCGTACTCGTGCTTGCACGCCGGGCACACCCCAGCCAGCACCAGTTCTCCACCAACGTCGANGGCCTCGCCAATGAGGGTNAGACGACCGGGCTCAAGTTCNGCCACGGTGTAGCCNCCCGAGCCGCCCAAGCGNAGCAGGATGTCGGGCGGCAGCGTNACNGTGCCGATGTCGTCGACCAACAGTTCGCGGCCNACTTCGAGCCGTTCGATGTTGAGGTCGCTGCCGTGCTCGGCCACGAAGCGGCCGTCGCGCAGCTCGAGGCTCCGGTCGCAGAAGGCCGCGACTTCCTTCGAGTGGGTCACGATGAGGAAGGACACGCCGTCCTCCTCGTGCAGTTCCTTGAACAAGGCCAGCACTTCACGGCTGGTCACAGGATCGAGTGCGCCCGTAGGTTCGTCGGCCAAGATCAGCCGCGGTTCGGTGATGAGGGCACGGGCGATGGCCACGCGCTGCTGTTCGCCGCCGGAGAGCATCATCGGCAGGGCCATGGCGCGGTGGCCCATCTGCAGCCGCTCAAGCAGGTCGAGCGCCTTGCGCTTGGCGACGCGGGAGCGCACACCTTGGTTGATGAGCGGCTGCGCGACGTTGTCGCGGGCGTTGAGGTCGTTGAGCAGGTTGCCTTCCTGGAAGATGAAGGAGACCGTTTGCTGGCGGAGCTTGACCAGTTCTTGGCCGGTCAGGCGGGTCATGTTGCGCCCGTCAAGGCGCACCGAGCCCGCGCTGGGCTTCATCAGGCCGCCAAGGCACTTCATGAGCGTCGATTTCCCTGAACCAGAAGGGCCAACCACAGCGACGGCTTCCCCGCTGCGCATGGCGATGTTCAGGCCACGAAGGGCGACGACGTTGCCGTCTTCGGCCTTCGATTCGTAGACGTGGTAGACCGCGTCCGCTTCGAGGATGATGTCGGCTTGCTTGGTGTCGTTCTCGCTCATCGTCACTCCCCCTTCAGGACGCTGGCAAGGTCAGCGGCCAGCGTACGCCGCGTGGTCACGAGCAGGGCCAGAACGACCGCACCGAACACGGACGCCGACACCAAGGCCAGCGAACCCCATGGATAGACCAAGGTCCGTGTGATCGTCGTGGAACTTCCTCCAAAGATTTGGAAGATGAACCCGAAGACTTCGAAGAAGCCGTTGAAGGACAGCGCCAGTCCGATGCCCAAACCCACACCGAGCACCATCGACATCAGCACGATGGAGAGAATCTCGAAGAGCACGAGCCGGATGATTTGACCAGGTGCTGCGCCGATGGCCTGCAGGATGGCCAATTCCTTCTGCCGCTGGTTGAGCACCAGCGAGAGGAACACGAAGGACGAGGCCACGGCGGCAAGGCTGGCCACCACGAACTGCAGCGAGAGCAAGCCTTGCGTTCCGAAGATCAGGCCACCGTTGCGCTCCACCGCTTCGTGAGCGGTGGTCCAATCCGAGGCGCTCCCGACGCGCGCATCGGCTTCCATGCTGGCCCGCAGGCCCTTGAGGTCGTCACCGTCGACATCGGGCAGTGCAAAGGTCCACGTCGTTGCCGTATGGTTGTCGGCCACATCGTCCCCGATGAAGCCGCGCCAGGTGCCCTTGCCGATGATGAGCGATGAGGGCAAGGTGGCCGCTGGCACGCCGGGAATG
>NZMM01000073.1 GCA_002694585.1 Methanobacteriota archaeon | reverse complement strand
GGCGATGATGAGGGACGCGAAGCCGAGCAACATGCACGCTGCGATGAGCAAGGACGCGTGGAAGATCCACGTCGGCCACCAAATGGCGTCGCCGTACGACACCCTGTAGGGCAGCAGCAGGGCCATGGCGATGAGGATGCCATAGAATCCAGCAACGTTGGCTGGGTGATTCAGCCACATCGGGAGGCTGACGAAGCGTCGCGAGAGCGAGGTTCCGAGCAGCAATTCCGCCTGTTTTGGGGCAAGGTGGTCCAATCCAGACCGCCAATCAGCCCTTGTCATGGAAAACCCCGCCCCTTCCGGGATTATGAACATGAAGGGAGGTGGATGTGCTTCCCAGCACTTCTGCTTACTTCGGCGAGCGGGCCGTCTCGAGCCAGCGGGAGAGCGCAGAACCCTCATCGAGGACGTCCTCCTCCTCCGGCCAGTCGCGTTCCAACAACTCCGTGTCACCCGCGGCGCGACGGCGCTCTTCCTCTGCTTGCTCGTCGTGCCCGTTCACCGCATCCCGGAGGGCCAATGCGGTGTTGCCGATGGCCAACCAGCGCTGGAGGCGTGCATCGGAAGATGCGGGCCAACGCACGACGGTGTCCCACGGTTCGTGATCCTGCACCACCAGAGGTTCGCCAAGAAGAGGATCTGTGTGCAACTTCAACCGGTGGTCTCCCAATTCCTTCCACGTGCCGTCGGCCGCTCGGATCGCCACTTCGGCTGTTCCCATGGCCTGGTCAAGGACCCAAGGGTGGTTGGCGTTCACGGCAAAGGGAAGGTCCCGAAGCACTTGGCTGCGCCGCCATTGGACGGCAGCCAAAACCAACCCCAGAAGGGCAGGGGCGAGAAGAAATCGGGCGTTGAGGGCGAGAAGCAGGCCAAGTGCGCCACACGCGGCCATCACCTGGGCGCTTGTTCGTGTGCCCATGGCCACCTCGTGACCCACCTCGGTTGTACCGAGTTCGAGGAAGCCACGGGGTGGTTCAGTCATCGCCATCCCTCACGTACATGGGGAGCATCAACCCTTCTTGGTTCATCGTGCAGCCCTCTGCGTCCTCTGCAAAAGGCTCGAGCATGGACAGCAACGCGGGGACGTTCACGCCCCACGCGTCCGTGAAGCCCGCGAGCTTGGGCTGGAGCTTCGCCCATTGGTTGAGCACGCCTCGCGTGGTGCCGCGTCGATGGTTGTACAACAAGGCCGCGCATTGAATCATCCCCTGCAGGAGAAGGATTTCGCTCGGCGCAGCTTTTCTGGCCTTCATCGAAACCCAAGCCTCTTCCCAGGCTTCGTGCGCTTCCCACCACCGCCCTGCATCGAACTCCTGACGGCCCAACTCGAACTGGATTGGCTCGTCACCCTGCAACGCAGCAGGTGCTTCGCCCATGCCACGGCCTCGGTGCGACGGGGAATAAACTCCCGTGCGTGGCCCCACAAGCGACGTGACCTTCAAACGCCGTCATGGCCGCTGCAGAAGGGAGCAAGATGCTGGATTGGCCACGCGGGGAAGTGCTCGAGGTTCGGCGCGGTGGTGCCGAAGTGCTCGAGGTCATGCTCGCTGATGCGGCNACNCTCGGTTTGAGCGGNGCGCTGGTGGTCCGNGGAAGCGAGGGTGCATNCAGCGTCCTTGCACTCGCCTCGGGCGCTCCGNTTGGCGCCCTTCACGATGAGGATNNNGTCCTTCGATGNGGNGAGGAGGCCCTCGGCCCCTTGCGTGAGCTGTTGCGAAGTGGCGCAACAGAAGTCGANGTGCACCACCTCCCCGGCTCGCTGGTNCAAGAAGCGCTGGCCATGCATGAAGGNAGCCGNTTTGCCCATGGTGTCGAGCATGAGGACGTCCGTTGGTGGGAAGGTCGTCTCCCTGCNCCACGNCGATCACGNGCTCCACGGCTGCCCACCATGGCGCCGACGGTACGNGCGCCCGAAGAGGTGCGCGACTCCATCGATCGNACCCGCACNCGGCTCCACGTTGACAGCGTCGATCTCGCNCCGGGGAGCGTTCGNTTGGTNCACGCCGATTCGCAAGANGCCTTNGTGNNNATGGCNGAGATGTGGGCCAAGGCGGGNGGGCGCAGCCTCATGCTGACCCGTCGCGCTGAAGACGTGCCTGAAGGCGTCCACCACCTCTGGATTCACGAAGGGGCACTGAATCTGCCCGACGTGGCCCTCGGCGATGANCCACTCCTCGTGGTGAGCGTTGATCTCCACCTCCTGTCGGTCATGCTTGGCCCGGAAGTGGCCGCTTCCTCCTTTGCTGACGTGCTCGACCATGGTCGCGAACGTGGCGCCGTTCACTTGCTCCACATCGACGAACAGGTCCTGACCGCAGCAGAACTGGCCCGCTTCTCCNGGTACGGAGCACCGATGCCCGTTGACGACGTCGCTGCGCTTGCCAGCGATGAGCGCAGCCTCAAGGGCCTGAGCGGATTCGACATGGACGCCATTCTCCGCACCAGGGAGCGGTTNTCTCCTGGCGTTGAAACGGCCCCAGAACCTGAACCTGAGATCATCGTCGAGGTCGAGCCTGTCGCGCCAGCACCGGAGCCGAGGCCTGAACCCATGCCGGAACCTGTNGTTGAGGAGGTCGTCGANGATGCTCCTCCTCTCGTCACCCGAGGCCCGCGTCGCGCCAAGCGCGTGCGCGCCCGCAAGCCTGCTCCACGACGTGACGCNCGTGTCGAGAAATTCTCGCCCCCACGCGGCGATGTGCCTGCGGCGATGTGGCCCTCGCGGCATGCATCGAACAGCACACCTGACCTTGTTCGAAACGCACCCGCCTCCGCCGGTGGTCTCCCAGTATCCCGTCAGATCAAATCGCTCGGATTGGCTCGCGTGCGTGACCTGCCTGCCATGGAACCGCCGGTGAACAAGCCACCACTGGCNAGGCCAGAGGTCTGGCCCGATGCGCCGCCCACGGACGCCATGAAGCGCAGGCAAGCATGGGAATCCCTCCGTCTTGCGCGCCGCTACGCGCCNGAGCATACACCAGTCACCGTACCGGAGGGCAAAGGCTTGCGCGAGNCGGCTGTGCGTGCCCANCAGTCCTTTGATGTCGACGGTGCACACGCNCGTCTGTTCACNTCGCACGAAGATTCGCCCCCAGCGTCTGCTGTCGAGGAGGCGCCCAAACGGCGCCGTCGAACGACGCGCAAGACCCGGCGGCTTGGTGGTGATGGCGATGCGTGATTCACCGCTCAGGGCAGCAGCCCTCCGCGCGCGCCGCAGCATGGGTCGAACCGAGCCCCCAGCACCAGCGGCTTCGCCGCCGTCCGGCCTCGTCGAAGGCCTCTCGACGCGGGTCGATCGACCAAAGGTGAGCCGCCCGCGCTCCATCACGGCCTGGCGCCCAACAGAGGACGTTCNCCNCNCGCCGCCGCCTGATGAACACGGCCTCGAAGGTGAATTGGCCCGTCGTTTGTCCCGACGCGTTGAGGGGCACGTGTCGGCCTTCCACCCTGATTCGGTAACGGGTGACTCCAGCAGACCNGAAGCGTTNGGTGAGGGNCATGGCGGCCATCCCCTATGGCAATCCGTGCTCGGGCACGAACCGCGNCGGCGAAGGCCAGCCTCTCCTCTTCCCGAGGCGTGGGCATGGGGCTTGCGCTGGTCTGACCAGCACACCTTCCGTCAATGGACCCTGCTCGAGAGCAACCGTGAGGCCACAGCGTGGACCGATCACGTCATTGCACACCCCACGGACATCAATCCCCTCGTGATCCAAGGTGCGGGCGGGACGGGACGAAGTCATCTGCTNCATGCCACCGGTCAAGCCATGCTGCGGGGCCAACAGGGCGGCGTCGTGCTCCTGCGCCATCCAGCGTCCATGTCCCTCGATGAAATGGACGCGCAGCTCACCGAAATCGACACACGCCTTTCGACGTCGAGCGGTCTGCTGGTCGACGACATCGATCGCGTGGTGGACGATGAAGACCGAAGCAGGCGCCTCCACCACATCGTCGATCTCGCGATGAACCTCGGCGTCCAAGTCGTGGTCGTCTGCGAGCACCCGCCTGCAGCGTGGCCTTCCAGCCCCCTCGCTCGGGTGATGCAGGAGGGTGTGGTCGCGACGATGGCTTCGCCTGGGCCCGTTGATCGCCTGGCAGCGCTCCGATCGATGGTCACTCGAGAGGGTTTGATCGTCGAAAACGCTGACCTGCAGCACCTTGCGGAAGGTCATCCCACATGGCGGTCACTGGAAAACGCCCTTCGCGCTCACCTTCACGCCTCCGATACGCGCCACGCTGAACCCAGTCCAGCGGTCACCGATCACGTCCAGACCGCCACGACGGTCATCGAGCGTGCGCTCGATGCAGTCGATGCCGGCGGCGTCATTGGCGGCATCGAGTTGATGGCTCCGGTGCCCGAACTCTCCGATACGTGGTCGCCGGAAGTCCCGGATGCCGAGGAATTGTTGGCTGGCGCTCCTCGTCCCGAAGAACCTGCTCGCGCTGTGTTGGAGGTGGTTCGGGACCCACGTGTGGACCAATTGCTGCGGCCGAACGAGCGCGATCAATACCTCGTTCGCAACGTCGAGCAGCTCGAGGCCAGCGATGCGGTACGTGCGGCCGATGCTCTGGCGCAGATCGACCTTGGTGCCGAGACCGCCATCGCCCGTCGTCGTCACCACGCCGAGGACCAGAGCCTTCGTCTCGAGGCCCTGAAGGCTCGAATGGAGGCCTTGGCCGACCAGGCCCGAGAGGCCGATGTCGAAGCCCTGCTGGCCATCACGGATGAGCTCCAAGCCATCGACGAGGAGTTGGAGCGGATCGCGCAGAACGCTCGCGGCCCCGCTCGTTTGGCCATGCTGCGTCCTGTACGTGTTCCGGAGGAGGGGGCGTGAGGCGAACGCCGTGGTGGAACAGCGGCGTCAATTTCGCCTGCCAACCTGACTGCGGTGCGTGTTGCGATCAACCCGGTGGCGTGGTGTTTCTTTCTCGCACGGACATTCAGCGTCTTGCCGCACGAGCAGGCATGGAGGAACTTGACTGGATCCGTCGGGACTGCACCACGTCCCTGAACGGTAGGCTCGTCCTCCGAAGCCGTCCCTCCGACGGCATCTGCATCTACCTGCAAGGCGACAAACGCTGCTCGGTGTACAGCGACCGACCGCAACAGTGCGCAGCATTTCCATGGTGGTCGGAAAACCTCCGTTCCATGAGGGCATGGCGCAGCATCAAACGAACCTGCCCAGGCATCGACGCCCCCGATGCACTGCGCGTTGAGGGGGACGTCATTCGCCTCCACGTCGGGCGTGATCTTGAGGCAGGGAGGGGCGTTCGGCTCCCTCTGCCGCCCCTCGACGCGTGAGACCCACAGAGCCGGATTTATACGGAGTGGCTCAGACGCCTGACCCGGTGCAGCGATGACCAACGACGAGCCTCTCCTGTCGGTCACCTCTGCTCACCTCAACACCGGTCTTCGTGGCATCCCCGTCGGAACGTGCCGGACCTCGTTCGTGACCCAGACCGAGGGCGTGCATTACTGCGGTTACCCCATCGCAGAATTGGCCGCCATGGACGTGGAGGACGTCATCTACCTCCTCTTCCACAAAGAACTCCCGACCGCAGAACAATCCGCTGCGTTCCGCGCCGACTTGTCGTCTCGCGGTGCAGTGCCCGAAGGCGTGGCCGCCGTGTACGCTGCCTTGCCCCGTGAAGGCCACCCGATGGACTGGTTGAGCGTCGGCATGCACACGCTCGGGATGGCCGAGACCACCGGAGATTGGCTGGAGGACGCCCTCAACCTCGTGGCTCGGATGCCGCGCGTGATGGGCCTGCTCTTCCGTTACCGAGAAGGGCGCAGCGAAGGCATCCCGGCGGACGACCTCAGTCTGGGTCTCGTCGACCGCTTCGTCGCAACCTTGGATCCCGAAGGCGTCGACCGCTCGGTCATGCGTGAGGTCCTCAACGCCTACCTGGTGCTTCACCTTGATCACGGCGGCGGAAACTTGTCCACCTTCACCGGGAAGGCCACGGCCAGCGGCAAGGCCACCCTCTACGCTTCGATGGCCAGCGCCATGAACAGCCTCTCGGGTCCGCTCCACGGGCGTGCAAATCAGTCCTGTTTGGAGTTCGTTCTCGGCATCGGAACGTCCGATCCCGCGGAGGTTGAATCCT
>NZMM01000072.1 GCA_002694585.1 Methanobacteriota archaeon | reverse complement strand
TTCTACGACGTCGTGGTCAATGAGGTTTGATTGACAGGATTCGGAGTTAGGTTTTTTTTTCCCTGACCAATCAACCCACCATGCGTCTGCGCACGCTCCTGATTGCGTTGTTGTTTGTGCCATTNGCGGCNCCTCCNGCNGCTGCNCAAATCCCATACACNCCTGTGTTGGACTTCAGNTGCGATTTCTACTATTANTACGGNTCAGACGTTGACCCACGATACGATTACTACGATTTNATCGCGTGTGCNGTGGAAAACAACAACCAGCACGACATCACGGTGGANATCAGCATGACCACCGANCTCAACATGGAACTCCGGGATGANTCGGTGACGGTGAATGCCGGCGAAACCATCTACGTNGCCTCGAATTTCTTNCGTGACCGTTCCACGCCTCAAGGGACGCATGAGGTNGAGTACAGCGCCATCATCACGCGNTANGCCAGCGTCATGACCTGCGANNCNTGNGANGAAGAAACCCGNACNAAGCAAGTNAACATCATCGCNTGGTTNGANATGGANTNNNACCTCAAGGANGACCACTACGAGGACATTNGNTNCGNTGGCNNNCNNGANGTNTGNCCNGACAACGGCAACGGCGACGTGGTGCTGGAGGTCAGCCTCGACGGGAACGANGGTTCGAGCCTNTCCGTNGCCANGGAAACNGATCANGANNTGTACTCNGAGCACTTGGACTACGGCGACGACCGNATCCCAGAGTACGACAANGGNCGNGACGGGGAACTCGTCNTGGAGGTCCTTGANGACGGAGGNACCATTCAGCCNGGNGAAAGNGGAACGGTGAGNATCAANATGACCTTCGTTGGNCTNCCCGANGANCCNGCCTTGTTCCGCCTGAACGTNTTNGGNTCCATCNTNNTNTATCCCTCNTCNTTGGANGNCGGGNNNGANGGNTGCTACTCATACTNCTACTACGGCTACNNCNNNGATTGCTACNNNNTCNNNTACNNNTGCNACACNGTTGAAAACCACGGCATCCTCGATCTGATTGAGCAAGAGCGGCAAGANTTCACCGATCGCNTGGACGAAGAACAAGCGGAGAGNAAACTCGGCCACCCCGGTGGTTCCTTGTTCGTGTTGGTNGCTTTGCTNGGAGCGGCCCTCTCCAGCCGCGTGCAGCGGCCTCGGGCATGACGGTTGAGCGAACCATCATGTAGCGGGGAGCCGACCTTTCCNCATGCCGAACGGNNANGGATGGCTGGTCCTGACCAACGACGACGGCATCGAAGCACCAGGCTTCGAAGGGCTCGTCAAGGCCCTTCATGCGGCAGGGCANCCCGTCGTCTCCTTCGCGCCTAAGGGCAACCATTCGGCCGCGGGCATGCGCATCCAACTTGGCTCGCCCATGCCGCTGCGGGAACGCGTNGATCTGGTGGAGGCGTGGGGCCTGACCGGCGACGCCCCTGTTCGCCTGTTCGAGTTGGACGGTACGCCATGCGACACGATGATCGTCGCGCTGGACGGCGGTTTGTCGCACGTCGCCCCTGAGATTGTGCCACGTTTGGTCGTCTCTGGCGTCAACCTTGGGCCAAACTTGAGCCAAGACGCCTACCACAGCGGCACGATGGGGGCTGCGCGTGAAGCCGGCTTGTACGGCATGCCCGCCATCGCTTCCTCGTTCACGTCNTTCGAGCCCAATGGTATGCAGAAGGCCGTGGACGCCACGGTGATGCTCGTCGAGCGCGTGCTCCCCTTGCTGCCCAAAGCCGCGGTNAACCTGCGTCGCCCGACGGTTGACCTGAGTGCAGCACACATCAGCCCGTGGCCGCACGAAGCCCTTGAGCACGCTTGGGCCGATGATCCGTTCGCGGCCGTCGTGACCGCCTTCCAGCACGGGGAACTGATGCTCAACCTCAACCTCGGTCCCGACTGGGACGGGTCGTGGTCCAGCACGCGTCTTGGCACGCGATGGTACCGCGATGCGGTCAGTTTCGAGGACGCCGGTGAAGGTGAGATCGCCACCTTCCGCATCGGTGCCGCGAGCATCGACCACTCGGTCGTCGAAGACGGAGATTGCGACGCGGTCGATGCGGGCTCCGCGAGCCTGTCTACACTCCCGACGTGGCCCGCCACGCATCCTTTCGCGTTGGAAGAGGCCTTGCTGGCCCAAGCGCTNCGTGNCGGTGAGGACGGATGGCCGCTGTGGATGGGNCATCAGGCCTGACGGTCGAGCAACCAATGCACNATGTGCACGGCGGCGTGGCCTTGCAACCAGCGNTCACCNAGGCTGCAACGGTCAACCGTGTGNNCGCCAAGGTCTGCGTCGGTNAGNGGCTTGTCGTCGCTCAGGACAAAGCCGAGATCGCCCTCGACGAGGTCAGGTTGNTCAGCGAGCATGCCNTCGAAAGACGGAGCATCNGCNTCGAGCACGAACACGGTGCTTTCGCTCCACTCGCGAAGGGTGTCCGCCAGGGCGCCACCGCTCTCGTCCAGTCCAGGCGTGACTTCTCGCCACTGCCCTCGGGGCGGTTGGGGCTTCAGCAGCGCTTTGCCAAGCATGCCCGCAGCGGAGCGTTCGTCGGCATGGAGGCCGCGGAGCGTGGCANCGTTGAGGCGCAGCCGTCGNGCCGGNCCNGGTCCNCCGCCCAGATGCAGGATGACCTCCACGTCCTCACGCAGTCCGTGGCTGGTCAGGAGCGCCGCGGTGGTGGCCCTGACGAGCACGTCGAAGCGTCCACCTGCACCGGCCAAATCGTTGAGCGGCAACTTGCCACGGGCCATCGCTCGATGCCCGATGACGGCGAAGCGTCGCACCTCAGGACCCCCGCTCGATCAATCGGCGGATGGCCTCCACAAGGTCGCGTTCGGTGTGGAGGGCAAAATCAGCGCCTGTGGCGTCCACGAGGTGGCCGCGCGGACGCGTGTCGTCACCGAGGTCCTCGAGCCGGTTGGCGATGACCGCGGTCATCCCTGCTCGCTCGACCTGCGCGACGGCCCTCCGAACGAGTTCCTTTTGCTTGATGCCGGTCTCGAGCTTGAATCCAATCCGTACCGCGCCTTCGCAGGCTTCGCGGAGCGCGTCGATGTGCTTCGGACCGGGGGCGAGATCGATCTGCAAACCGTCCGAGCCGGAGGCCACCTTGCCTTCAGCGGGATCGGTGATGAGGTAATCGAGCACCGCGGCCACGTGGACCCACGCGTCGAGTTGGTCTCGGGCCACAGCATGGCACTCGGCCAACATGTCCGGCGCGGTTTCGGCTCGAAGGACGAGGGGCAACCACGCCGGCTGTTCCACCGTGGTCAGTCCGGCGATGCAGGTCACGTCGTGACCATGGCGGTAGAGGTCATCAGCGACGGCCCAACCGGTGCGGCCGCTGCTGGTGTTGACCAAGCGACGCACGTCGTCCATCGGCGTGGCGGTGGCGCCTAGGGTGACCGCTACGGAACGACGTTTCGGGGAGCGTGCGTTGAGGAGGTGGGCGAATCGGGCCACGATCTCAGTGTGATCAGCAGTTTTCCGCTTCCCTTCTTCGAGCGGGCCCCACAACACGTGCATGCCTTGTTCGCGTGCGGCCTCGACCAAGTCGTCGGTGACGGGGTCGGTCGCGAGGTCTTGGTGCATGCTGGGCACCGCCATGATGGGCGTGCCTCGCGAGCGCGCCACAGAAAGCGCCATCATGAGCGGTCCGCCCTGGAGACCGTGCACGTGGGCAGCCAGCGTGTTTCGCGTTGCGGGCGCCACCAACACGCCGTCGACGTCGTCGAGCTGATTCATGCCGCTCGACCAATCGGTGAGCACTGCGCCGTCCGTGGCCCACTGCACGGCGAGGGGTGTGATGATGCGCTGTGCGGCCTCGGACATCACCGTCAGCACGTCTGCGCCGTGGCGCCGGAGCTCACGCGCCAAACGCACGGTGTCCACGGCAGCGATGCCTCCGCTGACCCCCAACACCACCCGACGTCCTTCGAGGGAATCGCCGAGGCGTTCGACACCCGTGTCGCTGCTCACAGCCTGCGGGACACGCCGCTTGCCATGACTCCTTCGCCGAGGGCGAGGCTTCATGGCATCCGCCTGAAAGCCCCACACATGGCGAACCGAGGCGACGACCTCGTGCTGGCGGGCGCGCCGCCGGCACGGAGCTCAACCCCATCGTCCCCTTTCGCCATGCATCATCGGAGCACGGTGTTCATCCTCGCCGTGGACCTCTTCGTCCTCGCGTACGCTTCGTTCGCGCTTGCGGCCTTGTTCAGTGTGGACTTGGGACTCACCGGTTCGGTGGTCTTCGCGGTGGTCTTCGGCCGCTTGTGGACCGGGTACAGGGCTCGCCGAACATGGGCCTATTGGCCTGCGGTCGTGGTCATGGGCCTGACCTTTCTGTTCTTCATGGCCTTGTCGTTCTTGTACCTCTACAACGGTCTTCGAGGGGACTTCATGGGCGTTCTCCTTGCTTTCCTCATGATCTGGGCCGCGTTTGGAACCGGCCGCCGCGTCCGCGTGCACCTGCTTCCTACCTACCAAGCCGCATACGCTGAGAAACCCATGGACCTTGAAGCGGGTCTTGAACCCGGTGAAATGCTCGCCGCCTGCCCACACTGTTTGGCGGTGCTCGCCATCCGACCAGAGGCGCTCTCCGGTGAAGACCGCTGTCCACATTGTGACGGGGCCCTGGTGAGCCCTGACATGGTCGCACGACACGATGAAGAAGCCTGAAGCCGCATGTGTTGGGTTTATGATGGGGTCGCGGGTGGCCGGGTCAGGAGAGAACAATGTCCCAAGGTCAGAACGGCGCCGAGCTGCGCCTGGTGACCCCGGGTTCGGCCATCGGGCCGGCATCCGGGCGTCGAGTCGGAACTGGAGCCCTCATTCAGGGCGACGAAATCATTGCCACCCGAGTTGGCCACGTCCGTGAGCGTCACGGAACCGTGTCGGTCGACCCCGTGGCCAGCTGCTACATGCCCCGCTCGGGCGATTTGGTGATCGGGACGGTCATCGAAGCACGCAGCAACCTGTGGTTCCTCGACATCAACGGACCCTTCCAAGCCCTCCTCCCCATGTCGCTCGCGCCCTGGAAGGTTGAGTTCGGGGGCACCCGTGACCACGCGGACATCAACGACAGCCTGCTCATGCGTGTGCAGGAAGTCGACGAGGTCCAGAACGTCGTGGCCACCATGAAGGGCATTGGCTTGCGCCGCCTGGCAGAAGGNGCAGTGCTCAANGTCGATGTGCAGCACATCGATACCCTCCGCGCCGAAGGTGCGGCTCTTCTCAAGCGGCTTCGCGACCTCAGCGAATGCCGACTTGTCCTCGCCGACAACGGTCGGTTGTGGGCTGACGGCGACGCGGCCGGCATCGACTGGNTGCGCGCCCTCCTCCGAGCGGTCGCTGCCGCAGGACGCTCGGACCGCTTCGAGGCCATCCTCGACGCGCACGCGGCAAACGCTCCAAACCAAGGTGATGCATGATGGGTGGATACGGCGATGTCAAACTCCTGAACGACGACGGAACGCGGCTTGACGGCCGCACCGTCGATGAAATGCGCCCGGTCGANATCAAGGCCGGCATCCTGCCCGCTGCCCAAGGCTCGGCGTGGGTGAAGCACGGCCTCAACGTGGCCGTGGTCGCGGTCTATGGCCCGATGGAAGCGCACCCCCGCAAGATTCAGCGTCAAGACCGCGCTGTGCTCGACGTGCGTTACAACATGGCGCCCTTCTCCACCTCGGACCGNATCCGCCCCGGCTTCAACCGCCGCTCGCGCGAGATTTCCAAGGTCACCGCTGAAGCCCTNGAATCCGTTGTGCTGCTNGAGCGCTACCCGCGCTCGAAGATCCGCGTCGAGATTGAAATCCTCGCGGCCGAAGCCGGNACCCGTTGCGTGGGCATCACGGCCGCCTCGGTGGCCCTCGCCGACGCCGGCATCCCGATGCGCGACATGGTCGTCGGCATCGCCTCCGGCAAAATCCAGGACACCGTGGTGCTCGACCTCGACAAGGCCGANGACAACTACGGCCAGGCTGACCTTCCGATGGGCATCTGCCCCAACACGGGTGAACTCGTCTTCCTCCAAATGGACGGTGACTTGTCCATTGAGGAGTACAACCTCGCGACCGAGTACAACTACAAGGCCGCGGCCGAAATCCATGAGATCATGGTCGCCGCTCTGAAGGCCCGCTANGACGGAGGTGAGGCGTGATGGCTGCTCCCGTCCCCAGTTTGCTGCGTCAAGAACTCGAGCGCCTGGCCGAATCCGACCAGCGCATCGACGGTCGTGGCCGTTGGGANCGCCGCGANGTTCAGCTTGAAGTGGACATCCTCTACAACGCCGAAGGCTCCGCCAAGGTGACNTGGGGCGACACGGTGGTCTACGCCGGTGTCAAGTTCGAGCTGCGCACCCCGTGGCCCGACCGACCCACCCAAGGTTCCCTGATGTGCGGTGCTGAATTGCGCCCCGTGGCTCACCGCAAGTATGAGCCCGGCCCNCCCAGCCCACAATCCATCGAGCTNGGTCGTGTGGTGGACCGCGGCATCCGCGAGTCCGGCTGCATCGACATGGAAGCCNTGTGCATCGTGCCCGGCGAGAAGGTNTGGGGCGTGATGATCGACATCCACGTGCTCTCGGACGGTGGCAACATCTTCGACGCCTGCGGCCTTGCGGCCATCGCTGCGTTGCGCACCGCCGTCGTGCCCGCAGANCGCTTCGACGTCGGTGAAGACCACGTCCTCGCGGTCAAGGGCACGCCCNTCATGGCCTCCTTCCAGCGCGTCGGTGGACGCTTCGTCTACGACCCCAGCGAAGACGAGGAGACCGGCGGCGAGGAGCGGATCCACATCACCCTNGGTGACGAAGAGCACCTCCACTCCCTGCAGAAGGGGCTAAAAGGAGCCTTCACGCCGGCNGAATTCGCCGAGATCCTTGAGGTCGCCCGAACGCACTGTGGTGAACTCCGAGAACTCGTCAGCAGCATGGAGGGGAACTGATTGGCCAAGCGCACCCAGAAAGCCGGACGAACCGGTCGCTTCGGCGCCCGCTACGGCGTGAGCGTTCGACGCAACGCAGGCGTTGCNCTGGCCAAGAAGTCGGCCAAGTACACCTGCCCCACCTGCCAGTACCGCAAGGTTCGCCGCAAGGCGGCCGGCATCTGGCACTGCAGCAAGTGCGGCTACACCTTCGCCGGCGGCGTGTGGGAGCCCTTCACCCGTGCCTCCGACACCAACGCTCGCATCGTTCGTCGCAACGCCGACGGCGCGACCACGGCCGACATGGCCTACATCGCCCAGCAGGCCGCGCTTGACTACGAGCGCCGCCTCGCCGACGGCGAGATTGACGAAGAGGAGTGATACGCCTGTCGGCGCCCTGCGCCGCCACGCTCACGGTTGACGTCACGGCGCCAGCCTTGCATCGTGCGCTCGTGGCTTGCCTGAGCACGGAGCACGAGGTGCACGTTGATGGCACACGCCTCTCGTGGACCTTTGGCGAAGCCCGCGTCAGCGATCTGCGCGCGGTCATGAACACCGCCTTTCGCTCCCTCATCGCCGCCGATGAGGTCGTTTCACAACCACCGCGTTCTTGAGGGGCCTCCCCTCCGTGAGGACCATGAGCGAACTCGAGCGCCTGCAGGTTGTCGTTGGTGAAGTCCAAGCGGCGCGTCAACAAGTGGCGACCGTCCGCAATCAAGTCGCCGAACTNGAGGGCACCATTGCGGCGGTTGAAGCCCAGCCCGAAGGGCTCGCCCTGCACCGCCACCTTGGCGGTGTGCTGATTGAAGTCGGCGATCGAGCGACGCTCATCGAGGACCTGAAGGCCAGCCACGCCCGACTCCAAGAACACCTGCAGCGCCTCACGGAGCACGAAGCACGTCTGATCGAAGCCTACGAAACCATGCGCAAGGACCTCGAGGGATCTGCGTGACGGCCTTCGAAGCCGACCTGGATCGGCTTCATGCTTGGCTGAGTGAAGCCGCCTCTCGCGGTGCTGTGCCCGTGGTCTGTGGCGCCAACGGGGACATGGACACCGTGGCTTCTGCCGTTGCCTTGGCGGCGGCTCTGCCGCAAGCCATGGCCTGCGGGCGCCATTTGGGCCGATTGGCCAAGCGTCTGGTGGAAGATGAGCAGGCACCTTTCCGTCGTCTCGGGCGCCCAACGGCATGGCCAAGCGCACTTGGGGGCCTTGTGGTGGTGGATGCCGCTGCGCCAAGCCAGGTTGATCTCGACCTTCCAGAGGGTGTCCCGGTGTGCGTGCTCGATCACCACGCGACCGACGGTTGGCCGCTCGGGGACCAGGATTTGAGCCTGAAATGGCCGGTCTCCGCCACCACGGAGATCGTCACGGCCTACTTGTCTCGTCATCATCCAGCCGCCTTGACCGCGCCGGTGAAGCGTCTTCTCATGGCGGGGCTCATCACCGATACGGGCCGATTCAAGCACGCCCAAGCGTCGTCCTTCCGCTCCGCCCTCACTTTGCTTGAGGACGACGAACTCGATTACAGAACGCTGGTCGACCGCATCGAAGCGGACGTTGACGTGACGTCAAGCGACCACGGTGCGCTGTTGAAGGGCCTGCAACGGGCGACGACCACGGACGCAGGCCCGTGGCGTCTGGTCACGACCCGAGCAGGAACCCTCGAAGGACGACTTGCATCCATGCTTCTCGGAACGGGCGCCGACGTGTGTTTCGTCGTCCGTCATCGGGACGGGAAAACGCGCGTCACCGGTCGGGCCCGCGCCACGGCCTGCCGGGAAGGTTTGCATTTGGGGCGTCTCCTCGAAGAACTGGCTGCCGTTCACGGTGGCGAAGGTGGAGGTCATGACGGCGCAGCAGGCTGGACGTCTGGGCTCGATCGCGTCGCCGCAGAAACCGCAGCGCTAGCTGCCGTAGCCGCAACCCCGAGACACGAGGTGAACCCCTGATGCGTGGACCAGAAGACGTCGTCAATCAAGCCCGCGATGGCGCGACTTTGGAGCAGGTCACCATCTGGATGGAGGAAGCCGGCGTTACCGATTGGCTCCACCTCTGCGAGGCGGCGGTGTTCATGGGCGCACTCGAACGTGTCGACGAGTGGTCCACCGAACTGACGCCTGCACAGCATGCGGTGTTGGAGATGGTCCGGATTCGAGCCGCACGTGGTGCGCTGGATGAAGCCATCATCGAGGCCGCGCTCGCGGTGTGTTCCACGCAAGACACCCGTGACTTGGCGCTCGAAGGGCGCGTGAGGATGGAGCGTGGTCTGTTTCGCTTCGAGCAGGGCGACCACGAAGGCGCTCGTGATGATTTGACGTGGGCGGAAACCCGCCTGAAATCTGTGGCAAAAGCCTCCCGGGATCACGACTTGACCATCCTCAACAAAGCCGCTTTCCATCTTGCGCTTGGGGAGCAGGTGATGGCCTTGCAGGTCTACGGTGAGATGTCGAGAACGGCGGGACACGCCAACGAATCCATCGCCATCTCTCGCTTGTCTGCGGGTCGGATTTACGGAGACCTCGGACAGATGTTTGAAGCCCTCCGGTTGCTGTGGATTTCGCACACCCACGCCATCCTCGCTGGTCAACGCATGCTGGCCATCGAGGCCGGGACCACTTTTGTCGACATGGCCGAAGCGCACCTTTCAGAGGACGCAACGCCGATGGCCGCGCAGGTTGAGGCCGCAGGTCCGAGGAACATCGGGGAGGAAATTCCCGATCCATCCGTTCTTCGTTCGGAGGCCGAGCAAGTGCTCGCCTGGTGTGCCGCTGCATGCGGCGAGCGCATCGACGGCGTCGAACGCCCAGACCTGCGGGCCGTCGCGCTACTGGCCGCGCGTTACGAACGTCTGGACATCGTCGAGCACCTGCTTGGTGCCGTTGACGGCGTCGAAGACCCCATGCTGTGTGCGGTCATGCAACACGTCGATGCCGAACACGCAGAGGCGTGGTCACAACGGATGGCCCAACTCACGATGCACGCGCTTGACCCATTGACCGAGGTCTGAGAACTCCTCGGGGTTCCACTCGTCCATCGGGGGAATGGAATCCCACCATCGCGTTTCGGCGACGTGGGCGTCATCGATCGCTTCCTCGCTCTGGTCAAGGCGAATCAAGGCGACCCAGCCTTCGTCGTAGTAGGTCCTGTTCCACGCGAGCACCGTTCCACGACGGCCGGTTTCCTCCAGCAGTTCACGGTGCATCGCCTCCTCCGGGCTCTCACCCGCCTCGACCCGACCACCGGGGAATTCCCATCCCCGGTCAGGATGACGGACGAGCAAAAGTCGGCCTCCCTCGCCGAGGGGCAGCAAGGGGTCGCCTTCCTCGACGGCCCACGCCAGCACGAACCGCGTCAGAGTCCATCCCCCATGCCGGTCCGGGCGCGCTCCAGAAGGTCAGCGGCCCACGGCTCTCCGCTGGCCAAAGCACGTCGTGCCAGGAAGAAGGCCTCGGCGTGCTCGCCGCTGTCCAGGAGGGACTGGATCTTGACCAGTTGCGGGTCGCGCGCTTCGACCACCTCCTCGGGTTCGACAACAACGGGAGCCTCCACCACCGGCGCGATGCGGGTGCGTAAGTCCATCATCGCCGAGAGGAAGCGCTGCCGCGTGTCCACGTCGGGCGGCNACCACGGTTGCTGNGATGCGCCGTCAAGGCCAGCGTTCAGGCGTGCTTGGAACCGGTCCCGCACGTCCATGTGCGGGCGCAAGGTTTGGACGTGATCGTAGCACAGCCAAGCCTCGTCGTACCGCTCACGGCGCTCATGCAGGCGACCAAGGTCGAGCCACAACTCGTGGTTTTGCGGACGGTGGGCCAAGAGATGCGACGAGAGGTCAACGAAGAGGTCCTCGTCTTTTGCGCGAAGACGGATGAGGCGACGGGCAAAAATCACGGANGCACGGGCATCCGTGAAGTCGAGCGTACGGCAGCGTGTCGCGAAGTCCAACAAGGCCGCACCGGCGTCCTCGCTTTCGTTCAAGCGAGACCACCACGCGTCGGCATCGAGCGGATCCTGCAGGATGGCGGCTTCCAGCAATTCCGCCGCGATCGGCAGCAGGGCCACGCCACGAAGTTGAGCGGCACGTTCGGGGTCACGCCCCAACACCGTNAACAGGTCCTCGAGCACGGCGTGGACACCGGCTTCGTCGNTCACGCGTTGCTTGAGGTCGACCAGCAGCCGCCATGCGTTGGCCTGCGTGAAATCATAGAGCAGGGCCTGTCGAGCATGTTGNTCCGCCCAGTCGANGTTTCCTNAGGCGCGTTCNGGATCTCGGTCNGCCAACTTCAGAAATTTCCGAGCTTGCGCGAGGTGGCGGTCGCCGAGGTGGCGGCGCGGATGTTGCAGGCGGTCCTCAAGGTCGTCCGCCATGACGGCACCTCAGGGTCGTTGCACCGTCGAAAAGGCGTCACGGTCCGCACCCCAAGGGATGGTGGCGTCGAAACCGACCTTNGACGTCCGCCCGTCGCTGTACCGCGAGGGNTCGAGGGAGGAGCCGCGCTGATCNTTCAGGATGATGGTNTCGCGGTCTGGCTGCCATCGCGTCATCATCGCCCATTCGACCGAGGTCGGGTCGGTGATGTCGATGTCCTCGTCCACCACCGTCACGGNTTTCATCGAGGGATGGCCNCGGAAGGCCGCCTCTATTGCCTTGGCNGGGTCGTCTTCGTGCTCACGTCGNATCTTCACCACGCTGGCCAGCCAGCCGCATCCGCCGTCTGACATGTGGACGTCAAGGCAGGTGACCACCTGGCTCACGGCGGCCTTGATGGTGGGCGCGCGAGGCAGGCCCATCAGCGTCTTGTGTTCGGCCTCACCGGGAATCAGGGCGTGGAAAATGGGGTTGTGTCGATGGCTGACGCCCTCCACGTGGATGACCGGTTCTTGACGCACGTCGTCCACGGTTCCGGTGATGTCCACGTATGGGCCCTCATCGTCATCGTCTTGGGTGATGCGTCCCCACATCACATACTCCGCATCGGCAGGGATGACCACGCCGTTCGGCGCGGTCGTGGTGCGGAGCGGTGTCCCGTAGAGGCGTTCGTGAAGTGCCGCAGCGACCGTCATTTCGTCGAGGAATTCTGCGAAGGTCGAGGCCGCGGCAAGCAGCACCACCGGGTCGGGCGCGTTGACGATGGCGATGTTCACATCACGGCCTTCGGCCCTGGCCTCGTCAACGATGGTGCGCAAGTGGCGAGGGACAAGGCGCACCACGAGGTGCTCGTCGTCCCTCAGCAANTGGCGGTGGAAGCTGATGTTGCGNCGCTTTCCGTCGTCGGCNACGATCACGGAGGCCGACATGTAGCGTCCCGCGTCCTCAGGCCAGTGGTGCGGGATGGGCAGGGTGCTGAGTTCCGGTGCTTCGCGGCGGACCTGGAACACTTCGGCCTCGTCCTCGGAGACCATGATGGGNTCCTGTGGGTTGGCCATGGCCCAGCCGAGGGTGTCGATGTACGCACCCGGCTCAATGCCGATCGCTTCGCACAAACGGTCGCGGGTCAGCATGTTGACCGCTGCCCGGTGGCCNGGGGCCTCTTCAATGGACTCGAACACCGCCATGGCNCCAGCGTTGGCGTAGGACCAGCGCCAAAGGCCATGCACGAGGCTGACGGGTTCGGTTACCGTGGTGGCCGCACCGAGGTGGTCCCTGAACGCCATGACGCCTCCTCAAGGCGGCAAGGCTTCAACGTCACGGATGAANGAGGGCTCAACAAGCGCATCGTGGCTTTCATATAGGGGGCGACGGTGGGCGACGTGCTTCGATGAGGTGATGATGTGGGTCGGGGACTCTTTGCAGGCTCAAAGATGGCCAAAGATCGCCAGAAGTTTCGGTGGTCTGACCGCCGCTACAAGAAGCGCATGCTGAAGACGCGCGAGCGTCACGACCCGCTCGGTGGGTCGACCCAAGCCAAGGGCATCGTGGTCGAAAAGGTCGGCATCGAAGCCAAGCAGCCCAACAGCGGCATCCGCAAGGCCGTCAAGATCTCCCTCATCAAGAACGGCAACAAGCTCACCGCCTTCGCTCCCGGCGACGGCGCCATCAACTTCATCGACGAGCACGATGAGGTCATGGTCGAAGGTATCGGTGGACGCATGGGTCGTTCGTACGGTGACATTCCAGGTGTCCGCTACAAGGTCATCCAAGTCAACGGCGTCTCGCTTGACGAGATGGTCCGAGGCCGAAAGGAGAAGCCAGTTCGCTGAGGTGATTCCATGAGCGAAGAAGTCGTTGAGGAAGAAGTCCGCCCCATCGCCGGCATCGGCACGAAAGTGTTCGGCAAGTGGGACGCAAGCGAAGTGACGTGCCGAGACCCCGGTCTCGCACCCTACGTCAACCTCACCACCGTGGGCGTCCCCCACACCGGCGGTCGCCACGCCAACGCGTGGTTCGGCAAATCCAAGCTGAGCGTGGTTGAGCGCTACGTGAACAAGCTCATGCGCACCGGAAAGTACACCGGAAAGAAGCAGGGCGCCATGAAGGCCTTCGAGGAAGCCCTCGACACCATGGCCGAGCGCTCGGGCGACAACCCGCTCCAACTCTTCGTTGACGCCATCTGCTACGCGGCGCCAATGGAGGAAATCACCCGGATCAAGTTCGGTGCCGTGTCCCAGCCAAAAGCCGTGGACGCCTCGCCGTCCCGCCGCCTCGACATCGCCCTGCGCAACCTCGCTGCAGGCGCCGCATCGGGCACACGCAAGTCCAAGCGCACCCTCACGCAGTGCATCGTCAATGAATTGACGAAGGCGAGCACGGGTGACGTCACGGCTTTCGCCGTCGCCAAGAAGGAAGAAGTCGAGCGCATCGCCGCCTCGGCTCGGTGAGCCTTTGGATTCCGTGCAGCGCTCCTTTGTGGGCGTCCTGTTCATCCAAGTGCTGGACGTCTTCATCCACGTCACTTCTGGCCAAGTCGAATCTCTCCGCATCTCGGCCAGCGTCATGCTGGTCATCGGCGCCTGGATGATCCTCGCCTCACCAGGAGGCGCAAGAGGCGTCGGCATCGCCAATGGATTCGCCTTCGTGCTGCTGAACGGCGTGTTCCTGTCCGTTTCTGGCGTGTCAAATCCGGAGACAGGGGGCTTTCGCATGCCGCTCTTTGGGCTCATGACTGCGTCGCTCCTGACGTTTGCATATCACGTCAGGTTGGCTCACGTCTCCGACCGGGATTGAGGCCCTCCTGGGATGCCAGCTTTTGCTTCCAGCGATGTGATTCCAGCAGGTCCGCAGCGCGGCACTTAAGAACCCGCTTCAGGTGGGCCGAATCACCGCAAGGTGGTCACTATGGGACGTAAGGAAGACAACATCAAGAAGGCCACAGAGGTCATGCACGATCTCCCACAGATCCGCAACCTCTGCATCGCCGCTCACATCGACCACGGGAAGACCACGCTGTCGGACAACCTCATCGCCGGTGCCGGTATGATGTCCTCCGACCTTGCCGGTGCAGCCCGCGTGCTCGACTTCGACGAGCAGGAGTCCGCTCGTGGCATCACCATCAACGCTGCCAGCGCTTCGATGGTGCACACCTACGAGAGCAACGATTTCCTGATCAACCTCATCGACACGCCTGGCCACGTCGACTTCGGTGGCGACGTGACCCGTGCCATGCGTGCGGTCGACGGCTGTTTCATCCTCGCCTGCGCCGTCGAAGGCCCGATGCCTCAGACCGAGACCGTGGTGCGCCAAGCCCTCAAGGAGAAGGTCAAGCCGGTGCTCTTCATCAACAAGGTCGACCGTCTCATCAACGAACTTCAGGTGACCCCCGAGGACATGATGGCGCGCTTCCAAGAGACCATCAAGAAGGTCAACAAGCTCATCCGCCAATTCGCACCTGAAGAGTTCAGGAAGTCCTGGCAGGTGGACGTCGCGGCCGGTACCGTGGCCTTCGGTTCCGCATACCACAACTGGGGCATCACCGTACCCTACATGCAGAAGTCCGGCATCTCGTTCAAGGAGATCTTCGAGTACTGCAACAACGAGGACCAGAAGACCCTCGCCCAGAAGGCTCCCGTCCACGAGGTTCTGCTCGACATGGCCGTCGCTGAATTGCCCAGCCCCGTTCAGGCCCAGCCCTACCGTATCCCCAACATCTGGAACGGTGACGCGGACTCCGCTATTGGCAAGGCCATGGTCGCGTGCGACCCCGAGGCCGAACTCGCCATGATGATCACCAAGATTTGGATGGACCCACACGCCGGCGAAGTGGCCGTTGGCCGCATCTACTCCGGTGCGATCAACCAAGGTGAATCCGTCTACGCCATCGGCGCTGCGAAGCCCGAGCGCGTGCAGCAGGTCGCCATGATGGTCGGTGCAGACCGCATCACCGTCCCCAAGGTCGTGGCCGGCAACATCGCCGCCATCACGGGCATCAAGTCCGCCGCAGCCGGTGTGACCCTGTCCCGCGACAAGGACTTCACCCCCTTCGAAGCCATCCGTCACTACTCCGACCCTGTGGTCACCGTGGCCGTTGAGCCGAAGTCCATGAAGGACCTGCCCAAGTTCATCGACGCCCTGCGCTCTTTGGCCAAGGCCGACGCCTCGCTTCAGGTGACGACCAACCAAGAAACCGGTGAAGCACTGCTCGCCGGCATGGGTGAACTCCACCTCGAAATCACCGTCTACCGCATCGAGGAAGAACAGAACATCAAGGTCCAGGTCAGCCCACCCATCGTGGTCTACCGAGAAGGCCTCGAGTCCAACAACAAGGGCAACGCATTCGAAGGCAAGTCCCCGAACCGCCACAACCGCTTCTTCATCGAGGTGGAGCCGCTTTCCGCAGAGGTCGTCGAAGCGCTCCGCGACGGTCACTTCGGTGACGGCACCGTGCGTGACAAGGACTCCAAGGCCACGGGCGACAAGTTCGCTGAATTTGGCATGAACAAGGACCTGATGCGCAAGATCTACGCCATCAACGGCACCAACGTGTTGGTCAACGACACCAAGGGTATTCAGGGCCTCCACGAGACCCGTGAGCTCATCATCGAGGCCTTCAACGAAGTGTGCAAGAAGGGCCCCGTTGCGGAAGAGCCCGTGACCGGCATGATGGTCCGTGTCGTGGACGCCAAACTCCACGAAGACGCCATCCACCGCGGTCCTGCGCAGACCATCCCCGCCGTCCGTAACGGCATCAAGGGCGCCATGCTCCGCGGCCGTACCGTCATCATGGAGCCCATGCAGAAGGCCTTCGTGTCGGTCCCAAACGACTGGCTCGGTCAAGTCACCCGTGAGGTCACCAACCGCCGTGGCATCATCGAAGACATGCCCAGCGAGGGTGAAGTGACCACCGTGGTCGGTGTC